>CAYGNB010000254.1:0-4913 GCA_964351135.1 uncultured Rhodobacterales bacterium
GCCGTGTGGGCGAGGTGATCATCCGCACCTGGCAGACCGCCGACAAGATGAAGAAACAGCGGGGCAGGCTGGCCGGGGAAACCGGCGAAAACGACAACCTGCGGGTCCGCCGCTACGTGGCGAAGTATACGATTAACCCGGCCATCGCCCATGGAATATCCCATGAAATCGGCAGTATCGAGGAAGGCAAGCGTGCCGATCTGGTGTTGTGGAACCCGGCCTTTTTCGGGGTCAAACCCGAGATGGTGCTGATCGGCGGCACCATTGTCTGCGCGCAGATGGGTGACCCCAATGCCTCGATCCCGACGCCGCAGCCGGTCTATTCGCGGCCGATGTGGGGCGCTTATGGGCGCAGCGTCGAAAACAGCGCCGTGACCTTCGTTTCGGCCGTCGCCGAAGCTGGCGGTATCCGCGGCCGGCTGGGGCTGGCGAAACAGACGCTGGCGGTGCGCCATACGCGCGGGATCGGCAAGAAGGATCTGATCCTGAATGACGCCACCCCGCGGATCGAGGTCAACCCGGAAACCTATGAAGTGCGTGCCGACGGCGAGCTGCTGACCTGTCAACCGGCGGCGGAACTGCCTATGGCACAACGATATTTCCTGTTCTGAAGGTATGAACATGCAGATTGAAATCACAGCGATGCGCGACAAGCATGGCAGCCATGACGTATTCCGGCTAGCTAATGCTGCACTTGCAGCATATGTTTGTCGGCATTGGGAGGAGCTCACGACTGACGGAGTGAACTCCAATGACACATACCACCAATCACCCTCAAACCTTTGCGTCCGGACTGATGTCCGGCGTTGCCCGGCTGCTTGGCGGCATCGGCGATTTCATCATTCGGATCGGCGAGGCGAACCCTCGGCTGAAACTGGCGCAGCGGCTGAACGCCATGTCGGACGAGGAACTGGCCGCGCGCGGGTTGAAGCGCGAGGATATCGGTCGCCACGTCTTTGGCGACATGTTCTATACCTGAACCCGGCGGTTGACTCGGGGCGGCGGACATGAGCGCGCCGTCCCTCGTCGCCCGCGCTTATCACGACCATGCACATCGGTCCGAGCCGGTCGATCATGTGGTACTGGATTACGAGGCGCGGTTCCTGCGCCGTAAGGTTCTCGTTACCGCTTCCGGCAATCGCCTGCTTGTCGATCTGCCGCAGACCACCTCGCTGGATCAGGGCGGCGTGCTGCTGCTGGAAGACGGCGGCGAAATCGCGGTGAGCGCGGCGGCAGAGCCGCTGTTGCAGGTCACCGGCGCCGATCTGCCGCGACTGGCCTGGCATATCGGAAACCGGCATACGCCGTGCCAGATCGGCCAGGACCGTCTGCTGATCCAGCGCGATCCGGTGATCCGGCACATGCTGGACCATCTGGGTGCGACAGTGACCGAGGTGACTGAACCCTTCACGCCCGAGGGCGGGGCCTATGGCCACGGGCGCACGCACAGCCATGACCATGGCCACAGCGCCCATGCCCATTGATCCGCGCCTGATCACCCTGACCCAATGGCTGTCGCCGGCCTATCCGGTGGGGGCATTCACATGGTCGCACGGGTTGGAGGCGGCGATTGCGCAGGGCTGGGTCAGCGACGCGCACGCGCTGGAGCTGTGGCTTGCCGATCTGCTCGAACATGGTTCGGGCCGCGCCGACGCGGTCTGGATCGTGCTGGCATATGCCGCAGCGGATAATGCCGAACTGGCCCGGCTCGACGCATCGGCCCGCGCCTTTGCCCCCGCGGCCGAGCGTCTGCGCGAGGCCGAACGTCAGGGCTCCGCCTTTGCCCGCGTCACCCGCAAGGTCTGGGCGCTCGACCTGCCGGACGCGGTATTGCCGGTCGCGCTCGGGCGCGCGGCACGTCTGCTCGACATGGATGTCGAAGCGGTGGCGGCGCTCTACCTGCACAGCTTTGCGGCCAATCTGGTTTCGGCGGCTCAACGGCTGATGCCACTGGGCCAGACCGGGGCGCAGGCCATCCTGTCCGGGTTGGGGGGCGTCTGTGCGGCGACCGCAGCACAGGCCATGCAGGCCACGCCCGACGATGTCTGGTCGAACGCATTCCTGTCCGATATCGCGGCGATGCGGCACGAAACGCAGCAACCGAGGTTATTCCAGTCATGACGAAAATGAACGGCCCCCTGCGCATCGGCATCGGCGGCCCGGTGGGCGCGGGCAAGACCACCCTGACCGCGCGGTTGGCCGAACAGCTCCGCGACCGCTATTCGGTCGGGGTCATCACCAATGACATTTATACGCAGGAAGATGCCGAGGCGCTGATGCGGATGCAGGTGCTGCCGGCCGACCGGGTGATCGGCGTGGAAACCGGCGGTTGCCCGCATACGGCGATCCGCGAGGATGCGTCGATCAATCTCGCCGCCGTGGCCGAGATGCAGGCCCGTCACCCCGATCTGGAAATCGTGCTGATCGAATCCGGCGGTGACAACCTGTCGGCCACGTTCAGCCCGGAACTGGCGGATGTGACGATCTATGTGATCGACGTCGCCGCCGGTGAAGAGATCCCCCGCAAGGGCGGTCCCGCCATCACGCGGTCGGATCTTCTGGTTATCAACAAGACCGATCTGGCGCCCTATGTGGGGGCGTCGCTCGAGGTCATGGAGCGGGATGCGACGCGTATGCGCGCAGGGCGCCCGTTTGTGTTTTCGTCGCTCAGGAACGGACAGGGCGGCACCGAGGTCGCGGCAGCGATTGGCGATCTCGCGGGTCTGCCCGGCTAGTCTGCCCGAAGGCTCATCGCGACAAGGCGCGACCGGCCCAGGTATGTTCGGGGCCGGTCGCCTTGTCGTCAGTCGGTCACGATGTCGAACCAGAAATCGAAGCTGTCCAGCAGACCCAGAAAGGCCATCAGTTGCTTTGGGTCGCCGTCGATCCTGACATCGCCGGCCTTGATCGCGTCCGGAAAGCTCTGCTGCTGCAGGTTGATCCGGTTCAGCGTCGACCGGTCTAGCGTCACGCTGGCGCCTGCCTCGTCGTCCTGAATGCCCATCGTGTAGTTCATCACGCCGTTGCCGATCTCGACCAGGAACCGTTCGCCGACATCGGGCAGTTCGAAGTTCAGCTTGATGTCCGCGTCCGCCGCCTTGGGATGGTTCAGGCGCATGGCGAGATAGTCGAGGTATTTTTCGATCGGCAATCCGCGGATCATGTCGGCCGAACCGGTCGAGGGCGCGGGCCCCCCGATCACGCCGTTGCGCAGTTCCTGGGCTCCGGTCAGGTAGAAATTGCGCCAAGGCCCGCTTTCCGCCTGATAGCCAAGCTGCGTGTAGGTATCGGCGAGCAGGGTCTTTGCCGCCTGATTGTCGCCATCGGCAAAGACGACATGGTTCAGCGCCGTGGCCGCCCAGCGGTAGTTTCCGGCGTCATAATCGGCTCGTGCCTTTTCGATCACGGCATCCGCGCCGCCTGCATATTCGACGAATTTTGCGCCTTCCTCGGCGGGGGGAAGTTCGTGCAGCTCTGCCGGGTTGCCGCTGAACCAGCCAAAGTAAAGCTGGTACTGCGCCTTGGCGTTGTGGCTGATCGTGCCATAGTAGCCGCGGTTCGCGAATTGGGTTGCCAGGCCCTGCGGCAGTTCGATCTGCTCGGCAATTTCGAGCATGGTGTAACCCCGGTTGGCCAGCCGCAGCGTTTCATCGTGGATGTAGCGGTAGGTGTCGCGCTGGCCTTTCCAGAACTCCACGATCTCGTCGCGGCCCCAGGTCGGCCAGTGGTGGCTGCCAAAGCTGATTTCGACCTTGTCGCCATATCGGGCGATGACGTCATGCAGGTATTTCGCCCACAGGTCGCCGGATCGTACCTGCGCCCCGCGCAGCGTGTAGAGGTTGTGCATGACGTGGTTGATTTCCTCGGCCTGCATCATCGCCTTGTGCTGGGGCAGCCAGAACATCAGTTCCGCCGGGGCCTCGGCGCCGGGCGTGAACAGGAATTCCATCTCGACCCCGTCCACGGTCATCGGTGTCGGCGTTTCCGAGATATCCACGGTCGGCTCGAGGATGGTGATGGTGCCCGACGACGTGCCGTTGCCCAGGCCCGCGCCGATATTGCCGGTGGCGCTCTTGGGCAGCAGATTGCCGAACATATAGCTGGCGCGCCGGCTCATCGTGTTGCCCGCGATCAGGTTTTCGCCGATCGATGCGTCATAGAACCCGGCGGGTGCGATGATGGGAATGCCGCGCTCGGCCACCTCCTGTTCGCTGATGACGCCCTTTACACCGCCGAAATGGTCCGCGTGGCTATGTGTGAGAATGACCGCGCTGACCGGAAGGTCCTCGACCTCGCGTTTCAGCAGGTCCCATCCGGCGGCAGCGGTTTCGGTCGAAATGAGCGGGTCGATGACGATCCAGCCGGTTTCGCCCCGGATAAAGCTCATCACGGACAGATCGAAGTTGCGGATCTGATAGATCCCGTCGGTCACCTCGAACAGCCCGGAGATGTGGTTGAGCTGGCTTTGCCGCCACAGGCTCGGGTTCGCGGTATCCGGCGCCTCGCCTTCGAGGAAATCCATGCCGGCAATGTCATAGACCGGGCGCCCGTCGGCATTGGCGATTGCATCCGTGCCGAGCGGCGCGATGAAACCGCGGTTCGCGTTCTCGAAATCGGTGCGGTCGCTGAACGGCAGCGCCTCGATTACGGCCGCATTGGCGGCCTTGGTATGTTCGCTTGCGTCCTGCGCAAGTCCGGACAGCGGGATCAGCCCGGCCACGGCGGCCGTCAGTCCCAGTCTGGTCAGTCGTGTCATGTGTGTCTCCTCTCCTCTTGAAGCTCCCCGGGGAAGCTTCGCGTTCCCAATGCAGGCCACCGGCCCTCCTTTGCCGATGGCCCGCCTTATGCGCGGTCGCCTGCGGCCGGCATCGTGCCGGATCCCGCAATATGCGATTCCTCCCGGGGACCGGCAT
>CAYGNB010000255.1:0-4900 GCA_964351135.1 uncultured Rhodobacterales bacterium
TCGATCCAGTACAAACCGTTCGGGATCGAGCTGAACTTTGTACCGCGGGTCGTGAATGCCGATGTCATCAATCTCGAACTCAACGCCGCCGTATCTGCGATCGATCCGACCCATTCGGTCAGCGTCAACGGTTTCAACGTCGATGCGTTTTCGCGCCGGGAAACCTCGACCACGGTCGAAATGCGCGACGGCGAAAGCTTTGCCATCGCCGGCCTGATCGAGGACGAATTCATGGACAATGCGGCGCAGATACCCTGGCTGGGCGACGTGCCGGTGCTGGGAACGCTGTTCCGCAGCTCCGATTATCAGCGCAACCAGTCCGAACTGGTGATCGTGATCACCGCGCATCTGGTGACGCCGACACGGGGCGAGGCGCTGGTGCTGCCCACCGACCGGGTCCGTCCGCCCAGCGAAAACCAGCTGTTTCTCTATGGCAGGCTGAGCAAGGGCGACCATCCCGGCGGCCATGCCGCGCAGGAAGTGGCCCGGCAGGATTTCGGCGGCTCCTACGGCTATGTGATGGACTGAAGCGGAGGGCGGACCCCATGTATCGGACAGCGGCAGCCATCATTCTCGCGGCCGGGATCGCCGCCTGCACCCAGGAAGCGGGACAGGTGATCGCGACGGATAACTTCGGCGATGCAACCCGCAACAACACGGGCGTGATGAGCGGCACCCGCGACCATACCCTGAACCTGGGCCAGCGGTTTGCGCGCGAGGTTCCCACGACCATCAATTTCGCCTTCAACAGCGCCATTCTCGACGGCGCGGCGCGGCAGGTGCTCGACCGGCAGGCGGACTGGATCCGGCAGTTCCCCGAAGTGCGGTTCCGTGTCTACGGCCATACCGACATGGTCGGCTCGGCCGGTTACAACAAGTCGCTGGGGCTGCGGCGGGCGCAGGCGGCGGTGGCCTATCTCGGTGCGCGCGGCATCGACCGGTCGCGGCTGGAGGCAGTGGTATCCTATGGCAAAACCCGCCCGGTGATCGACACACCCGCCCCCGAACGCCGCAACCGCCGCACGGTAACCGAAGTATCGGGGTTCGTGAAATCCCATCCGACGATTCTGGACGGCAAATATGCCAGCGTGGTCTATCGCGAATACATCGCCAGCGCGGTGCCGCCGTCGAAGCTGACGGGATACGCCGATACCGGCGGCTTCTCGGCCAGCGACTGAGGGTGCGGGGGAGTTGCGATCAGATGCCCGGAAATTGCGGAAATCCCGTCATAATGCCGCCCCTTTTCGCCACCAGATTACATGCTCAGGGCGTTGGTCCGTGGACGGGCGCCATCGGTGGCGGCGCGTTGGCCGCCGGGTGCGGGAACCATCCGTGACCCGGCCCGCCCCGCGCCGCTCAAAGGGGTGTGGGCAATGAGCGCGATACCGCAGCAATCGTCATCGACGCCGATCCGGGCCTGTACGATCAGCCGGGACGTGCAGAATTTCGACCTGCTGATCGAGGACATGGAAGCCGCGATGGGCGAAAGCTGGGGCGATCTCGGATTTGACGAGGCGCTGCCCTTCTTTGCCCAACCCGAGGCAGATGCGCTGGATTTCGTGGCCATGGCGCTCGACAAGCAGGATGAAAGCAATGACATGCTGGCCCTGATGGGCGAGATCATCGCCGGCGCTAGGGCCCGCGGCATCCGGGTGGTGCTGATCGCCGAGGATGTGACGCCGGTCGCGTTGCACCAGCTTTTGCGCCAGGGCGCCGACGAATTCATCCCCTACCCTTTGCCGGAAAACGAACTGGCGGCCGTGATCGACCGGCTGAACCGCCCCGATACCGTGCCGACGCCCGACGAGGCCCCTCACCTCGACCCGAGCGCCGCGAAAGAGGCCGCGCTGATCGTGGTGCAGGGGCTGGCGGGCGGCGCTGGATCGACCACGCTGGCCGTGAATCTGGCCTGGGAACTCGCGGCGCTGGACGGGGACAGGCACCCCCGCGTCTGCCTGATCGATCTCGACCTGCAATACGGGTCGGTTTCGACCTATCTCGACCTGCCGCGCCGCGAGGCGGTGATGGAACTGCTGGCCGAAAGCGAAAATGCCGATGACGACGTGTTCGCCCAGGCGCTGCAGAGCTTTCGCGACCGCCTGCAGGTGCTGACCGCACCGCCCGACATGGTGCCGCTCGATTTCGCCGCCCCCGAGGACATCCAGCGTCTGATCGAAAAGGCCCGGCGGCATTTCGACTATGTGGTGATCGACATGCCCTCGACGCTGGTGATGTGGTCGGAAACCGTGCTGCAGGCGGCCCATGTGTTTCTTGCGCCCATCGAACTCGACCTGCGATCGGCGCAGAATACGCTGCGGCTGAAACGCGCGCTGCAATCCGAGGATCTTCCGTTCAACAAGCTGCGGTTCGCCCTGAACCGCGCGCCGCGTTTCACCGACCTGACCGGCAAGAGCCGTGTCCGGCGCATGGCCGAGAGCCTCGATATCTCCATCGACCTGCTGCTGCCCGACGGCGGCCGCCCGGTGGCGCAGGCCTGCGATCACGGGCTGCCGCTGGCCGAATGCGCGGCCAAGAACCCGCTGCGCAAGGAAATCGCCCGGCTGGCCCGGTCGCTACACGATCTGGGCCGCCGCAACGAGGCCGAAGCCGCCTGAGAAACCGCCTGACCGGACAAGGGGGACCGGGGATGTTTTCACGCTACCGCAAATCCGGGCCCGTCACCGCCAAACCGGTACGCGCGGCCATCGAAACAGCGCCCAGCCATAGCCAGCCGGACGCCGGCGTCAGCCTGCGCAAACCGATGCCCCGCAAGCCCGCCGAAACGGCGGTCTCCGACAAGGACCGCAAGCGCAAGGAGCGCATGGGCGAAATCAAGACCGAATTGCACCGGTCGCTGCTGGATAATCTCAACCTCGCCGCCCTGGAACATGCCTCCGAGGCGGAACTGCGCAACGAAATCAGCTCGATCGCGGGCGAGTTGCTGGAAGAAAAGAACATCGTCCTGAACCGCGAGGACCGGCAGACGCTCAACAAGGAACTGTATGACGAGGTCACCGGCCTCGGACCGCTGGAAACACTGCTGCAGGACGACAGCGTGAACGACATTCTGGTCAACGGCCCGCAGCAGGTCTTCGTCGAACGCGCGGGCAAGCTGGAACTGTCCGACATTACCTTTCGCGACGAAAAGCACCTGCTACGGATCATCGACAAGATCGTGTCGGCGGTGGGGCGCCGCGTCGATGAATCGAATCCCTATGTGGACGCGCGGCTTGCGGACGGGTCGCGGTTCAACGCGATGGTGCCGCCAATTGCCGTGGATGGATCGCTGGTGTCGATCCGCAAATTCAAGAAGGACAAGCTGGGCATCGACGACCTAGTGAGCTTCGGCGCGTTCAGCGAGGAAATGGCCGCCTATCTGCAGGCCGCCGTGGCCACGCGGCTGAACGTGATCGTGTCGGGCGGCACCGGGTCGGGCAAGACCACGACGCTGAACGCCCTGTCGTCCTTCATCGACAATGCCGAACGGATCCTGACCATCGAGGACACCGCCGAACTGCAGTTGCAGCAGGTGCATGTGGGCCGCATGGAAAGCCGCCCGCCGAATGTCGAGGGCAAGGGCGAGGTCTCGCCGCGCGACTGTCTGAAAAACGCGCTGCGGATGCGCCCCGACCGGATCATCGTCGGTGAAACCCGCGGCGAGGAAGTGATCGACATGCTGCAGGCGATGAACACCGGACATGACGGGTCGATGACCACGATCCACGCCAACAGCGCCCGCGACGGGATCTCGCGACTGGAAAACATGATTGCCATGGCCGGGATCGAAATGCCGATCAAGGCGGTGCGCAGCCAGATCGCCAGCGCGGTGAATCTGATCGTGCAGGCGTCGCGCCTGCAGGACGGATCGCGCCGGATGACCTCGGTGACGGAAATCACCGGCATGGAGGGCGACGTGATCTCGATGCAGGAAATCTTCCGGTTCCAGCGCACCGGGCTGACGCCCGACAACAAGATTGTCGGCCATTTCACCGCGACCGGCGTACGCAGCCACTATTCGGAACGGTTCCGCATGTGGGGCTACGACCTGCCGCCGGAAATCTACGAGCCGACCACGGGGGCAGGCTGATGCAGTTGAGCGCCGAACCGCTGATCTATGCGCTGATCTTTGTCGGCGTGCTGGTGCTGGTCGAAGGGCTGTATCTGGTCGCCTTCGGCAAATCGATCAGCCTCAATTCCCGCGTCAATCGCCGGCTGGACATGCTCGACAAGGGCGCGGGCCGCGAACAGGTGCTCGAACAGCTCCGCAAGGAAATGCGCCAGCACATGAAGTCGCGGTCGATCCCGCTCTATTCGCTGCTGGCGGACAAGGCGCAGAAGGCGGCCATCGCCTTTACACCGAAACAGCTGATCGGGATCATGGCCGGGGTTTCTGCGATTGCCTTTGCAGGGCTGACCATCGGCACCCAGACCGACACGCCGGTGCGCGTGTTGCTGGCGGTCGTGATCGGGGTCGGCGGCGTCTATGTCTGGATCAATTCCAAGGCCAAGAAACGCATGTCGATGCTGGAGGAACAACTGCCCGACGCCGTCGAATTGATGGTGCGCAGCCTCAAGGTCGGCCACCCGTTTTCGTCGGCGGTCTCCATCGTGTCCCGCGAAATCGAAGATCCGCTGGCGACCGAATTCGGCATCATCGCCGACGAAAGCGCCTATGGCCGCGATATCGGAGAAGCGCTCAACGAAATGGCCGAGCGGCTGGACATGCAGGACCTGCGATTTCTGGCGGTGGCCGTGACAATCCAGCAGCAATCGGGCGGCAACCTGGCCGAGATCCTCGAAGGGCTGGCCCGGGTGATCCGCGCGCGGTTCCGCCTGTTCCGGCGCGTCAACGCGATCACCGCCGAGGCCAAGTGGTCGGGCAAGTTCCTGTCGGGTTTCC
>CAYGNB010000256.1:0-3436 GCA_964351135.1 uncultured Rhodobacterales bacterium
TCTACGTGACCCACGATCAGGTCGAAGCCATGACCATGGCGGACAAGATCGTCGTTCTGCAGGCCGGCGTGATCGAACAGGTGGGCAGCCCGCTGGAGCTGTATCGCAGACCGCGCAACGTCTTTGTCGCCGGTTTTATCGGCTCGCCCAGGATGAACCTCCTGACCGGCACCGAGGCTGCCAAACACAACGCCCACACCATCGGTATCCGGCCCGAACATATCGACATTTCCAGCGAGTCCGGCGATTGGCCCGGCACCGTGGGGGTTTCCGAGCATCTGGGTTCGGACACATTCTTTCACGTCCAGTGCGACGCCTTCGACGAACCGCTGACAGTGCGCGCAAGCGGCGAAATCGACGTCGGGTACGGCAACAGTGTCTTTCTGACGCCCAACCCGGCCCATCTGCATCGATTCGATGAAAACGGGCTGCGGATCGAATGACGCGACTTGCGGGGAAAACCGCGCTGATTACCGGTGCCGCCCGCGGCATCGGACGCGCCTTCGCCGGGGCATATGTCCGCGAAGGCGCGCGCGTTGCATTGGCGGATATCGATCTGGCGGCCGCACAACAGGCGGCGGCTGAACTCGGCGACGCCGCCACTGCCGTCGGGATGGATATCAGCCGTCAGGACAGCATCGAACAGGCCGTCGAGACCACGATCACGGCGCTGGGGCGCATCGACATCCTGATCAACAACGCCGCGATCTTTACCGCAGCGCCTGTCGTGGACATCACCCGCGAGGATTTCCAGCGCGTGTTCGACATCAATGTTTCGGGCACGCTGTTCACACTGCAGGCCGTGGCGCGCCACATGATCGCGCGGGGCGGCGGCGGCAGGATCATCAACATGGCCAGCCAGGCCGGACGGCGGGGCGAACCGCTGGTCGCGGTCTATTGCGCCAGCAAGGCCGCCATCATCAGCCTAACCCAGTCTGCGGGGCTGAACCTGATCGAACACGGCATCAATGTGAACGCCATTTCGCCCGGCGTCGTGGACGGGGCGCATTGGGACGGCGTCGACGCGTTCTTTGCCCGATACGAAGGCAAGGCACCGGGACAAAAGAAAAAGGAGGTCGGCGACGCCGTGCCCTACGGGCGCATGGGCAGGGCCGAGGACCTGACCGGCATGGCCGTATTCCTGGCCAGCGATGACGCCGACTACATCGTCGCCCAGACGTACAACGTGGACGGCGGGCAATGGATGAGCTGACGGAAGGCGAAGGCCGTGTGCAGGATCTCATGACCATCAAACTCTCGAACGACACGCTGGCAAACCTCCCCGCCCAGATCGGGCGGCCCGGCTACGATCGCTCCGCGCTGACGCCCGGCATCGTGCATATCGGTCTGGGAAACTTCCATCGCGCGCATCAGGCCTGGTATCTGCACCGGCTGATGCAGCAGGGGCTGGCCCATGACTGGGCCATCGTCGGCGCGGGGGTCCGGCCCTACGACACCGCCATGCGCGAACGGCTTATCGCGCAGGACTGCCTGACGACCCTGATCGAACTCGCTCCGTCGCGCCGTTCGGCCGAGGTGATCGGGCCGATGATCGACTACCTGCCCATCGAGGACGGAAACGGCGCGCTGATCCGGGCCATGGCGGACCCGGCGATCCGCATCGTTGCCCTGACGGTGACCGAGGGCGGCTATTTCTTCGACGCGACGGCTGGCGGGCTGGAAACCGGCCATCCCGATATCCGGCACGACGCCGCGCATCCCGACCGCCCCGTTACCGTCTTTGGCGCCATCGTGGCGGCCCTGAAGCTGCGGCGCGCGGCCGGGCATGGACCCTTTACCGTGCAGAGCTGCGACAACCTTCAGGGTAACGGCCGGATCACCCGTCAGGCTGTCGTGACGCTGGCGCGGCTTTCCGATCCCGCGCTGGCCGACTGGATCGACAAAAATGGCGCCTTTCCGAACTCGATGGTCGATTGCATCGTCCCCGCGACCGGGCCGAACGAGATCGCGCTGGCGCGGCAGATCGGCGTGGACGATGCCGCCCCCGTCACCCACGAGAACTATCGCCAATGGGTGATCGAGGACGACTTCTGCGCCGGGCGCCCCGACTGGGATCGGGTCGGCGCGACCTTTACCGATGCGGTGCATGACTACGAGACGATGAAGATCCGCATTCTGAACGCGGGCCATCAGGTGATCGCCAACGCGGGCGAGCTCCTGTCGGTCGGCACCATCGCCGAATGCATGCAGGATCGGGACATCGCCGCCCTGTTTCGCAAGGTTCAGCGTGACGAGATCGTACCCCAGGTCCGGCCCGTGCCCGGAATCGACCCGGCGGATTACGTCGACCTGATCGAACGGCGCTTTGCCAATCCGGCAATTCACGACACCACCCGCCGCGTGGCCTTTGACGGATCGTCCCGGCACACCGGGTTTGTCCTGCCCATCCTGCGCGACGCCCTGGAGGAAGGCGGGGCAATCGACGGCCTCAGCCTCGTCGAGGCGCTGTGGGCGCGCATGTGTGCCGGCACGCGTGAGGACGGAACCAAGATCGAGCCCAACGACCCGCACTGGGATGCCCTGCAGGATGCGGCGCGGGCCGCGCAGAGCAGGCCGCGTTCGTGGCTGGAACAGGATCAAATCTATGGCCCGCTGGGCCGGAATTCGCGATTTGCCGCCGCTTTCGAGCGCTGGCTGAACATCATCCGGGCAGACGGCGCCAGAGCGGCCATTGCAAGCTATACCGGTCAGGCGCGGGCCTAGACAGGTGGTGAATACGCACCGACAATGACCAGAGCACTGGCTCCGGGCCTTTCCGAAAGACAACATGAGGTAAGTCCATGCTTCTTTGCTGCGGCGAGGCTCTGATCGACATGATCCCGGCACCGACCGAGACCGGTCGGGACGGTTTCGTACCCCATGCCGGCGGCGCCGTGTTCAACACCGCAATCGCGGCGGGACGGCTGGGAATGCGCGTGGGCCTGCTGACCGGATTGTCCGGCGACATGTTCGGCCGGCAACTGGAAAGCGCGCTGACCGCCAGCCATGTCGACACGTCCCTGCTGATCCGTTCGGACCGCCCCACGACGCTGGCCTTCGTGCAACTGACCGACGGTCACGCGAGCTATTCCTTTTTCGACGAGAATTCGGCCGGGCGGATGCTGACCCCCGCCGACATGCCCGACCTGCCCGACGATGTGTCGGCGCTCTACTTCGGCGGGATCAGCCTGGCCTGCGAACCCGGCGCCGATGCCTATGCCGCGCTGCTCGCACGCGAGGCCAAGGCGCGCGCTGTCATGATCGACCCGAATATCCGGCCCGGTTTCGTCGAAAACGAAGCCCGCTACCGCGCGCGGCTGGACGGCATGATCGCCAGGGCAGATATCCTCAAGGTGTCGGACGAAGACCTGAACTGGATCGTCCCGGCCCCGCTGTCCCTGCCGGAAAAGGTCGAAACGATTCTGGAAACCGGCCC
>CAYGNB010000256.1:3536-4892 GCA_964351135.1 uncultured Rhodobacterales bacterium
TGGCGCATGGAACACGCGTGGCGGCCATCACCGTCTCGCGCGCGGGCGCCAATCCGCCCTGGGCGGAAGAGCTGCGATAATGCGGACCCGCCGCGCCGGGCGGCATCCGCCGGGCCTGTGCGACCCAGAACCCACTCGACCGGGATCGGCAATCGCGCCATAGTGTGTAAGTATAATTGCTTACGCGGCTTTGATGTATACGGAATATTTCGGACTGGACTGCCGGCCTTTCGCCGTCACCCCCGACCCGGACCTGATGTTCTGGTCGCGACAGCACCGGCAGGCGTTCGACCTGATCAGGGCGCGTATCCTCGACGGAAGCGCGATGACCGTGCTGTCGGGCGAAATCGGATCGGGCAAGACCACGCTCGTGCGGGCGCTGCTGCAGGATCCCGAGATCCACGCCACCGTCCGGGTGCTGTTGCTGTCCAACCTGTCAGGTGACGGGCGCGAGATCGTGCAGCGCATCCTGACCTGCCTGGACGCGCCGCCGGATATCGGCAAGGACGACGACCCCCTGCCGGTGCTGAACGGGGAACTAGACCGGCTGGCCACCGAAAACACCCGGTTCCTGCTGATCGGCGACGAGGCGCAGACCCTCACCGATGAAGGCGCGCTGATGCTTGGCCGTCTGGCCGGGGCGGATCGCGGGCCGCTGACGCTGCCTATTTTTCTCGTCGGTCAGCCGGAACTGCGGGACCATTTCAAACGCCCCGCCTTTTCGGCCCTGCGCGCCCTGTCGCGCAAGGCGATCCATCTGCGCGAACTTCCGGCCGGAGAGACCGGCGACTACATCCGTGCCCGCCTCGCCGGGGCCGGGTACGCGGGCGACGAGCTGTTCGACAGCGGGGCGATCCAGGCGATCCACCAGCACACAGGCGGGGTGCCACGGCTGATCAATATCCTGTGCGATCTCTGCCTGTTCACCGCAGAGCAGGAGGGCCGGAAGCAGATCGACCGCCCGGCGGTCGACGACGTGTTCGAAAACTGGATGCAATGGGGCGACGGGACCATGCACCCCGCCTTTCCGCCCGTCATTGATCAGACCCCGCTTCCTGACGCCCCGGAACCGGAGCCTCCGGCGGCACCCGTCGTATCGGTGATGCCCGACCTTCGACCCGTCGGCGACCCCAAGTCTGAAGATACAGCGACAGAGGAGAAGCCACCCGCCCCCGAGCCAGCGCCCGTCGTGGCGGCAACCGCGCCAGCGCTGCGGGTCGGTCCCGCAGCGCCGGAAACAACCAGACGGCCAAAGGTGGAAAAAGCAGTACCGGTAGCGCGCCGCAAATCGCGCCGGGCGCTGTGGCTGTCAGCGGCGGCGGTCGCAATCATCGCGATGCTGCCGGGGGTTCGTGA
>CAYGNB010000257.1:0-4892 GCA_964351135.1 uncultured Rhodobacterales bacterium
GCCGACGGTTTGCGGTAATAGAACCCGATCAGCAGATAGGATGCGACGCCCACGCCTTCCCAGCCAAAGAACATCTGGACCAGGTTGGCCGAGGTCACCAGCGCCAGCATCGCGAAGGTGAAGAAGCTGAGATAGGCGAAGAACCGCGGCTTGTAGCTTTCGCCCTCTTTCCACTGCGGGTCGTGATCCATGTAGCCGAAGCTGTAGAGATGCACGAGGCTGGACACCGTGGTGACGACGATCAGCATGATCGCGGTCAGCCGGTCCAGCCGGATCGCCCATTCGGTGGCAAGGCTGCCGCTTTCGATAAAGCGCAGTACCGGAATGTACTGGGTCACGCCGTCGAAGGTGAAGAACACGATCCAGCTCAGGATCGCGGCGAGGAACAGCAGCCCCGTCGCCACCCACAGCGCGGCGGTCTCGCCGATGAACTTGTAGCCGAACCCGCAGATCAGCGAGCCGACCAGCGGCGCGAAGAGGATGATGGTTTCCATGGTCCCTTACCCCTTCATCACGTTGACGTCTTCCACCGCGATGGTGCCGCGGTTGCGGAAGAAGCACACCAGGATCGCCAGTCCGATGGCGGCCTCGGCGGCGGCGACGGTCAGCACGAACAGCGTAAAGACCTGCCCGACCAGATCCCCGAGGAAACTGGAGAACGCCACGAGGTTGATGTTCACCGCCAACAGCATCAGTTCGATGCTCATCAGCAGGATGATGACGTTCTTGCGGTTCAGAAAGAGCCCGAAGATGCCGATGACGAAGAGCGTCGCCGCCACCGTCAGGTAATGTTCAAGTCCGATCATGTTTCACCATTTCATCAACGGGTAGCCGTGCTGGGTGCACGCGTGCTGCGCCAGCGGTGTGACGCCGTCATCCGGTTCGATTGGGGTTGCCGCGCTTTCCGATGCATCCATCGGAAAACCGTCCGGGTCGGAAGCGCCCGAGAACAGAATGTCGTATTTCTTGTTCGAGCAGTCGAAATGATAGATCCGGTGTGTAGCTCCATCGGAGCCGTCCTGACGCGCGTGCAGCTGCACGACCCCGTTGCCGAAATCCTTGCTCGCCAGCGCATAGTGGTCGTTCGCCACCTCCTGCTCGTGCCGGATGACGCTGTCCTCGGCAAGGGCAGCGACGGCCGCGAGCGACAGCACGGGTGCCGCGACGAACCGCGCAAGGGAATGTCTGTTCGACAATTGCATGCCTACAGCCCCTGCCCCGGTTTCACGTTCTTTAGTTCCATCGCCTTTGCCGGGTCGCGATACATCTGCGCCAGAATATCCTGACGCTTGACGTCCTGGCGGTGGCGCAGGGTCAGCACGATGGCGCCGATCATCGCCACCAGCAGGATCAGCCCGGCAAGCTGGAACAGCAGGAAATACTGATCGTAGAGCACCATCCCCAGTGCCTGGGTGTTGTGCATGTCCTCGGGGATGGCATTGGCGCGCAGCCCTTCGGCGGCCTCGCTGGCATCCCAGACGCCAAAGGCCATCACGAACTGCATCAGGATGATCAGCCCGATCAGCAGCGCCAGCGGCATATACCGCGCCATCTCGGCCTTGAGCTCGGCAAAGTCCACGTCGAGCATCATCACCACGAACAGGAACAGCACCATGACCGCGCCCACATAGACGATGATCAGCAGCATGGCGACGAATTCGGCGCCCAGCAGCACGAACAGCCCCGCCGATGACAGGAAGGCCAGGATCAGCCACAGCACCGAATGTACGGGCTGACGGCTGATCACCGTGAACAGCCCGCCGGTGATGGCGCTGATCGCGAACAGGTAGAAGGCGAACACGGTCATTTGGAGTCTTCCTCCTTGTCTTCCATCACCTCGCGGGCGAGTTCCATCGCGCGGGTCATGGCGGGTATTCCGGCGAACATCGACATCTGGGCGATGGTCTCGGCGATCTCATCCTTGGTGGCGCCGGCCTCCATCAGGTGGCGCACCGTCATGCGCACCGGCGTTTCGGCCTGCGCGCCCTGCATGGTCAGCCCGGCCAGCGTCAGCAGCAGCCGCGTCTTGGCATCCAGCCCGTTCTTGGACATGCCACGGCCGAACCACATTTCCATGGCGTCCTTGGGCATGGTCGGCCAGAGCTTCTCGAACCCCTTGGGGTTGAAACTCTCGAGCGCGGGGTTGAAGGCCCGCGCCATTTCCTGCGCCTGCGCCATCATCAATTCGAACGGGGTCTTGGATTCGCTCATGCCGCGACCTCTCGCGATACACCGGCACGAGGCATCGCACCGGCCCGGCGGAACCGGACCGTGCCGCCTGCGCGGACACCGTTATGCAGCAGTTCGACGCTCATCGGTACGGTGCGTCCACTTCCAGGTTGCGGGCAATCTCAGCTTCCCAGCGTTCCCCGTTCTCGAGCAGCTTGTCCTTGTCATAGAACAGTTCTTCGCGGGTTTCGGTGGCGAATTCGAAATTCGGACCCTCGACAATGGCATCGACCGGGCAGGCCTCCTGGCAGAAGCCGCAATAGATGCATTTGGTCATGTCGATGTCATAGCGCGTGGTGCGGCGGCTGCCGTCCTCGCGGGGCTCGGCATCGATGGTGATCGCCTGCGCCGGGCAGATCGCTTCGCACAGTTTGCAGGCGATGCAGCGTTCTTCGCCGTTGGGATAGCGCCGCAGCGCATGTTCGCCACGGAACCGGGGCGACAGCGGCCCTTTCTCGTGCGGATAGTTCAGCGTCGCCTTGGGCGCGAAGAAATACTTCATCCCCAGCTTCAGGCCGACGAGGAAATCCTGCAGCAGGAAATACTTGGCGGCGCGGCCATAGTCGATCTGCGTCATCTCAGTCCCCCACGTCCTGCGCGTTGAGTTGCATGTAGGCCCAGGCGCCCAGCGCCGAAACGATATCCGCCGGCGCGACCTTGGCGGTTTCGTCCGTGACCGGGTTGGCGACCTGCATCTGGAATTCTCCGATCAGGTAAGCGCCCAGTTTTTCGAGCTCATCCGGCTTGGCGTCCCTGATTGCGGTAGCTAGCCCCATATCAGCCCCCTGTCGCCCAGCGGGCATAGGCGCCCCAGAACCAGTCGAACTTGGCCGAGAAGGCCACGAACACGACCCAGGCGATCGACATCGGCAGGAACACCTTCCAGCCCAGCCGCATCAGCTGGTCGTAACGATAGCGTGGCGTGATCGCCTTGATCATCGAGAAGAAGAAGAACACGAACAGGATCTTGGCGACCATCCACAGGACACCGTCGGGCAGGCCCGGGATCGGCGACAGCCAGCCGCCGAGGAACAGCAGCGACACCAGCGCGCACATCAGCACCACCGCCACCAGTTCTCCGATCATGAACAGCAGGAACGGGGTCGAGGAATACTCCACCTGGTACCCCGCCACCAGTTCGCTTTCCGCTTCGGGCAGGTCAAAGGGCGGGCGGTTGGTTTCCGCCAGCGCCGAGATGAAGAACAGGAACAGCATCGGGAAATGCGGCAGCCAGTACCAGCTGAACAACCCGTAATCCCCATCCTGCGCGCGCACGATGTCGCCGAAATTCATCGACCCGGACGAAATGATCACGCCAATGATGATGAGGCCGATGCTGACCTCGTAGGAAATCATCTGCGCCGCCGACCGCAGCGAGCCCAGGAACGGATATTTCGAGTTCGAGGCCCAGCCGCCCATGATCACGCCATACACTTCGAGCGAGGAGATCGCGAAGACGTAGAGAATGGCCACGTTGATGTTTGACAGAACCCAGCCGTCGTTGAACGGGATCACCGCCCAGGCGATCAGCGCCATGACCAGCGAGACCATCGGCGCCAGCAGGAACACCGCGCGGTCGGCGCCCGCAGGGAACACGACCTCCTTGACGATGTATTTGATGAAGTCGGCAAAGCTCTGCAGCAGGCCGAACACGCCCACCACGTTGGGGCCGCGCCGCATCTGGACCGCCGCCCAGATCTTGCGGTCCGCATACATCAGAAAGGCCAGTGCCACCAGCAGCGGCACCACGATGAGCAGCACCTGTCCGATCGTCAGAAGGCCGATCCCCAGGTAGGTGGTGGTAAAGAATTCAGCCATGGTCCCTCACAGCTTGGTTAGACCTTGCGCCACGCGCCGCTCTTGCGCCGCTGTAAACAGCATCTGCCGCCCGCACGCCACCCTCGGCACGCATTTTTCCGCGCCGGTGCAGCGTCAAATCGACACCCGGTATCCCGCGGAAATCCTTCATTCCGCTGCCATCGCGCTCTGCCCGCGCGCCTTGGCGTTGGCGGACAGTTCCGCCATCAGCGCGCTGGCCCGCGCAATCGGGTTGGTCAGATAGAAATCGCGGATCGCGTAACGGAAACCCGCGTCACCCAGCGGGCCGGTTTCCAGCGCCGGGCCTTCGTTTTCCGGCACCTCGTCGATACGCGCGAGATGGGGCACCGCCTCGACCAGCCGGTTGCGCAGCTGGGCCAGAGAATCGAAGGGCAACGTGTTGCCCAGTTCCGCTGACAGAGCACGCAGGATGGCCCAGTTTTCCTTGGCCTCGCCCGGCGCAAACCCGGCGCGCAGCGCCAGTTGCGGGCGGCCTTCGGTATTCACGAACAGGCCGGGTTCTTCGGTATAGGCCGCGCCGGGCAGAATCACGTCGGCACGGTGCGCCCCACGATCGCCGTGGCTGCCCTGATAGATCACAAAGGCACCATCGCCGATTTCGACCTCGTCGGCACCGAGGTTATAGATCACGTCGGCGGCGCCCACCGTCTCCATGCCGCCCTCGCAGGTGGCATCCACATCCATCGCACCCACGCGCCCGGCGGCGGTGTGCAGCACCAGCAACCCGCTTTCGGTGTTGGCGGCAACGGTCTGTGCGGCGGCCAGTACTGCGGCCCCGTCCGCCTCGGTCAGCGCGCCCTGTCCGACGATCACCAGCGACCGGC
>CAYGNB010000258.1:0-4860 GCA_964351135.1 uncultured Rhodobacterales bacterium
TAACGGTCGGCCTGACGCCAGACGGTTTCGGTCTGCGGTTCGACACCGGCGTTACCGTCCAGCAGCGCAACCGCGCCGTCGAGAACCGCCAGCGACCGTTCCACCTCGATGGTGAAATCGACGTGGCCGGGCGTGTCGATGATGTTGAAACGGGTCTTCATGTCCGACGTCCCTTCCGGGGTCGGGTCCTCCTGGCGCTGCCAGAAGGTGGTGGTCGCCGCCGAGGTGATGGTGATGCCGCGTTCGGCTTCCTGCTCCATCCAGTCCATGGTGGAGGCGCCGTCGTGGGTTTCACCGATCTTGTGGTTCTTGCCGGTATAGAACAGGATCCGTTCGGTCATCGTGGTCTTGCCCGCATCGATGTGGGCCATGATGCCGAAGTTACGGTACCGTTCCAGGGGATATTCGCGTGCCATGGGTCCGAGCCTCTGAGGGGTTTACCAGCGGTAATGCGAGAAGGCCTTGTTGGCCTCTGCCATCTTGTGGGTGTCTTCGCGTTTCTTCACGGCGGAACCGCGCGACTGAACCGCGTCCAGAAGCTCACCTGCGAGGCGTTCTTCCATGGTGTTTTCGTTGCGCGACCGCGATGCGTTGATCAGCCAGCGGATCGCCAGCGCCTCGCGGCGCTCGGGGCGCACTTCGACCGGCACCTGGTAGGTGGCACCGCCGACGCGGCGCGACCGCACCTCGACCGAGGGCTTGATGTTGTCGAGCGCCTCGTGGAACACCTCGACCGGCGCGCGTTTGATCTTGACCTCGATCCGGTCAAGCGCGTTGTAGACGATCTTTTCCGCAACCGACTTCTTGCCGTCGATCATCAGGTTGTTCATGAACTTCGTCAGAACCCGGTCGCTATACTTGGCGTCGGGCAGAATTTCGCGCTTCTCGGCGGCGTGACGGCGGGACATGCTCGCTTCTCCTTACTTGGGACGCTTGGCGCCGTATTTCGAACGGCGCTGCTTGCGGTCTTTGACGCCCTGGGTATCCAGAACACCGCGCAGGATGTGATAACGGACGCCCGGAAGGTCCTTTACCCGGCCGCCACGAATCAGGACAACCGAGTGTTCCTGCAGGTTGTGGCCTTCGCCGGGGATGTAGGAAATGACCTCGAAACCGTTGGTCAGGCGCACCTTGGCAACGCGCCGCATGGCCGAGTTCGGCTTCTTCGGCGTGGTGGTGTACACCCGCGTGCAGACGCCGCGCTTTTGCGGGCTTTCCTGCAGGTGAACGGATTTCGAGCGTTTGATTTTCGGCTGCCGCGGCTTGCGGATCAGCTGCTGGATCGTTGGCATTCCGGTTCTTTCCCCGTCTCAACAACACATGTGTCATGCACGGGGCAGCCCCCATGCGGTTCATCCAAACACGCCTTGCGCGTCCGCAAAGCGCAAAAACCGCATCCGCCCCCATCTGCGGGACGACGCGGTGGGTTTCCAGAGGATCGGGCCGTCACCGGCCGGATCGTGTCCACTTCAGTCCTGAAGCCGGCACGGAGAAAGCCCCCGGCCGGGATAGCGGGCGTATAGGGGGAGTCGCCATGCCTGTCAACAGCCCCTCGCGCTTGCAACCCGCCGCCCGCGCTGCGAGTGTGATTTGGGGCGGGCGACGCCCGGTTCAAGGCTGAAACGGTGCGACACAGATGCAGGTGATCGGGATCTGCCGCTTTTCCTGGCCGGGCATCGGCGGGTTTCAGGTCGAGCATGAAACGCTGCGGGAACGCACCGCCTATCTCTACGATCCGGCGCGGCTGGAGCAGCGGTTCCGCTATTTCGAGTGTTTCACCCTGCCCTGCATCCGCGCCCAGTTCGACCCCGATTTCACCTTTCTCATCGTGATCGGCCCCGACCTGCCCGCGCCGTGGCGGCAGCGGCTGGAACGGCTGGTCGCGGATGTTCCGCAGGCCGTGATCGACGCCCGCCCGCCGGGTCAGCACCGCGCCGCCATGCAGGTGGCGATCAACGCCGTGCGGCGCGACACGGGCGAACCCTGCCTGCAATTCCGGCTGGACGACGACGACGCGGTCTCGGTCGGCTTCGTGCACCGTCTGCGCGACGCCGCCGCTCAGGTGGCCGGGCTGATGCGGGACAACCGGCACGTGGCGATCGATTTCAGCGACGGGTACATCGCCCGGCCCTCGGCATCGGGCATCGCCGCGCAACGCATCCACAAACCGTTCTGGACGGCCGGCCTCGCGGTGATGTTCCGCCCCGACGTGCCGCTGTCGGTGATGAACTTCAGCCACAACCGGCTGGGCCGCCGGATGCCGTCGCTGCAGATCCCCGAGCCCGACATGATGCTGCGCGGGTTTTCGGACGGCAACGATTCCCGGCAAAAACCCGGCGTCGCGCAACCCGAACTCGAACCGCTGGACGCCGAGGGCGAGTTGCGGTTTCGCATGGCCTATAACATCGACGCCGACCACGTGCGCGCCGTGTTCGGCGCGGCGGGCAGCTAAGGATCAGACCGGGCCGACCATCCCCACGATGTCGTAGGTGCGGCGCAGGATCGGAGCGGTGATCTCGCGGGCCCGCTGCGCCCCGCGCGACAGGATACGGTCGATCTCGGCCGGGTCGGCCATCAGCCGCGCCATTTCCGCGGAAATCGGCGCCAGTTTCTCAACCGCCAGCTCGGCCAGCATCGGCTTGAACTCCGAAAACTGGCGACCGCCCACCTCTGCCAGAACCGTATCGACGTCGCTGTCAGTCAGCGCCGCATAGATGCTGACCAGATTGCGCGCGTCGGGCCGGTCCTCGAGCCCCGCCGCCTCGGACGGCAGCGGCTCGGGGTCGGTCTTGGCCTTGCGGATCTTCTTTGCGATGGTATCGGCATCGTCGGTCATGTTGATCCGGCTCATGTCGGACGGGTCCGATTTCGACATCTTCTTGGCGCCGTCGCGCAAGCTCATCACCCGCGTTGCGGCCCCTTCGATCACCGGTTCGGTGACGGGAAAGAAATCGACGCCGAAATCGTGGTTGAACTTGATGGCGATATCGCGCGTCAGTTCGACATGCTGTTTCTGATCCTCGCCCACCGGCACATGGGTGGCGTGATAGATCAGGATGTCCGCCGCCATCAGCGCCGGATAGGCAAACAGCCCCAGCGACGCGTTCTGCGCGTTCTTGCCGACCTTGTCCTTGAACTGGGTCATCCGCTGCATCCAGCCCATCCGGGCGACGCAGTTGAAAATCCAGGCCAGCTGCGCGTGTTCGGGCACCTGGCTCTGGTTGATCAGGATCGACTGTTCCGGGTCGATGCCGCTGGCGATGAACCCGGCGCAAAGCTCGCGGGTGGAACGGGTCAGGTCCGCGGGATCCTGCCAGACGGTGATCGCGTGCAGATCGACCATGCAATAGACCGTGTCGATCCCCCGCCCCTGCATGTCGACGAACCGCTTGATGGCGCCCAGGTAATTACCCAGGTGCAGGTTGCCCGACGGCTGAATGCCCGAGAACACACGCGGCGTGAAGGTGGCGGCGGACATGACGGCGACTCCTGTCTGGAAAATTGGCCCCGTGTCGCTTACCGATGGGGCCGGGCATCGTCAACACGAACAGGGGCAGGCACGGATGGAGCAGCAGGACAAGGAAATGGCGGTCAATCCGTTGCCGCCGGTGATCGCCGCGCTGTTCCTCGTGATCATGGGAGTCGAGGTGACGTTTTTCCTGGGCAACCACGGCATGATCGGCGGCCCGCAGGCGGTCGGCTGGCGGCTGGCGGCGATCCAGAAATACGCGTTTTCCGGCGAAATCCTGGACTGGATGATCTCCACCGGGCGCTGGCCCGCAGAGCACCTGATCCGCTTTGTGTCCTACCCCTTTGTGCATGGCAGCTTCGGCCATGCGCTGATCGCGGGCGTGATCCTGCTGGCCATGGGCAAGATGGTGGGCGATCTGTTCGGATCGCTGGCCACATTGGTGATCTTCCTGGCCTCGGCAATCGGCGGGGCGCTGGCCTATGGGCTGATCCTCGACGATCCGATGCCGCTTCTGGGGGCATTCCCGGCGGTCTACGGGCTGATCGGCGCCTATACATTCATCCTGTGGGTGTCGCTGGGATCGGTCGGCGCAAATCAGGTGAACGCCTTCCGGCTGATCGCATTGCTGATGGCGATACAACTGGTGTTCGGGCTGCTGTTCGACACGGGCAACGACTGGCTGGCCGATCTCGCCGGGTTCGGTACCGGTTTCCTGCTGTCCTTTATCGTGTCCCCCGGCGGCTGGGCTCGGGTCCGCGCCCGCATCCGGCGCGGGTGATGGCATAACAACAATGCCCGCAGAACCGCCGACGGTGATTTTCCGTGACTACCGGCACTCGGACAGGGCGTGGGTGATAGAGGCCAATCTGCTGCACTACCGGACCGTCGAAGGCTTCGACGCCGATTTCGAAGATGCGGTCGTCGGCGCTCTCGACCTGCTGGAACAGCAAATCGGCGACGAAAAAAGCAACTTCACCATCGCCGAGTCAGAAGGACGTCCGGTGGGGTGCATCTTCTTCAGCGCCGAGGCCGGGAATGCAGGCCGGATTCGTCTGTTCTATCTCGACAAAGCGCAGCGCGGCCATGGCCTTGGCAGGCGAATGATGACCCGGATCATAGACAACGCGCGATCCAGCGGTTTCGAGACCATCCGTGTCTCGACCTTCGACCGCCACCGCGCGGCCTGCCGCCTCTACACCTCGCTGGGCTTCCACCATACCACAAGAGAGCGTGCGGTCGTGTTCGGTCAGCCGATGCGACAGGTGGATTTCGAACTCAGCCTGACCAGCCATTCCGGGTAACGCCACTGTCGCGGACAGTGCGGGCGTCCAGATCGCTGACGACGAATGTAATATGGCTCAGACCTTCAATCGCCCCCATCAGCCCCG
>CAYGNB010000259.1:0-4855 GCA_964351135.1 uncultured Rhodobacterales bacterium
TCGACCTTGGCGGTGTTGATCACCGCGCCGATGCCGGTGGTGACGCCGCAGCCGATATAGCAGATCTTGTCGAACGGGGCGTCCTTGCGCACCTTGGCCAGCGCGATTTCCGGCATGACCGTGTGGTTTGCGAAGGTCGAGCAGCCCATGTAGTGCAGGATCGGATCGCCGTCGAGCGTGGAGAATCGCGAAGTGCCGTCGGGCATCACGCCCTGTCCCTGCGTTTCCCGGATCGACTGGCACAGGTTGGTTTTGGGATGCAGACAGTAATCGCATTCGCGGCATTCCGGCGTATAGAGCGGAATCACGTGATCGCCCGGTTTCAGCGAGGTGACACCGGGGCCGCATTCGAGCACGACGCCCGCGCCCTCGTGGCCCAGGATCGCCGGGAACAACCCTTCGGGGTCGGCGCCCGACAGGGTGAATTCATCGGTGTGGCAGATGCCGGTGGCCTTGATCTCGACCAGCACCTCGCCTTCTTTCGGCCCGTCGAGATTGACCTCCATGATCTCCAGCGGTTTGCCCGCCTCGATCGCTACTGCTGCTCTCGTCCGCATGGTCGTGTACCTCCGTAAGTTTCCACGAACCTGCCGGGAATCCGGGCCCAGTTCAATCGCCGATCTGATCCGATGTCACGGTTCGCGATAGATTTTGTGGCAGTGAATGCAGGTGACGACAACCGAGGGTATGGTACTGCGCAACTGTGCCCGTTCGTCGGTGCGCAACTGGCGTGCAGCGCGTTCGGCCGACTCGGCGCGGGCTTCGAAATCCGGCCATTGGGACCAGATGCTGTGGCGCGCGCGGCTGGACAGGACCGTGACCGCCCGTCGGAAGCGTTTCGGGACCGCCGCCATTGTCGATACCAGATCCTGCCGCGCGTCGCGTGCCGCGCGCCGGTCGAAGGGGCGCCGCCCGTTGGTCATATCGGCCAGCGTTTCGATAGCAGTCTGGGCCGTGTGCATATCGGCGACCCGCGCCGCGATCATGCGATAGGATTTGCGGTCACCGGCCAGCACGGCGGTGGCCAGCAGCAGCGAGACCGCGAGGACGCAGCAGGCGAACCAGCGTGCGGTCAGTGCGCGGCCAGCGCCTGCGGTCAGCCAGAGGGTCCGAATCGACATGTCAGGCAGCCTAGGCCGGCTTTGGTGAACAATCCGTATCCCGCCGGGGTCAGCCGTCGAGATTTGCCAGGCCGCCGCGTACGAAATCGGTGGCAAAGCCGGCATAGTCCGCCCGGCTCAGTCCGCGTCCGGGCCGGTGCCACATGTAGAACCAGTTGAGAATGCCGAACACGGTCATGGTCGCGGCGCGCAGCCGGTCACCGCCGAGATGCGGGACCTCGTAGCTGATCGCATCCGACATCGTGCCGACCAGTTGGCGTTGCAGCGCCACCAGCGGGTCGCGCAGGGGCGCAGGCAGGGTATCCAGCGCATCGAGCTGCAGCTTGTGTTCCGCGTCGGCGTCCTCGTAGGCGGAAAGGATCGCCCCGATCAGCCCGGCCAGACCGTCGCCGCGTGCCGTTTCGACCACTTCGGCCAGCTCTGACAGATGCGCGTCGAGTATATCGAACAGCAGCGCCTCTTTGCTGTCATAATAGTGGTAGATCAACGCCTTGGACACGCCACAGGCGCGCGCCGCCCCCGTCATCGAGGCCCGGTCATAGCCGTGGCGCGCAAAATAACCGGCTGCGCCCTTGCGCAGCGCGGTCCGTTTGGCGTCGTGGTCGCGCGCGACCCCGCGCGGCATCAGCGCGCGGGGCGGTTGTCGATGATCCGCACCGCCTTGCCCTGGCTGCGTTCGACACCGCCGGGTTCGGCGACCTCGACCCGTGCCGACACGCCGACGGCCCGTTTGATCCGCGCTTCCAGATCGGCCCCCATCCGTTTGCGGTCGTCGGCGGTGGCGCTGCCGGCGGTCGCCTCGGTCCGCACCCGCATGACGTCGAGCCGGTCGGGGCGGCTGAGTTCGATCTGGAAATGCGGCGCCAGACCTTCGACCTTCATCAACTGTTCCTCGATCTGGGTCGGGAACACGTTCACGCCCCGCAGGATGATCATGTCGTCGCTGCGCCCGGTGACCTTCTCCATCCGCCGCATGGATCGCGCCGTGCCCGGCAGCAGCCGGGTCAGATCGCGGGTACGGTAACGGATGATCGGGAACGCCTCCTTGGTGAGCGAGGTGAACACCAGTTCGCCCTCTTGCCCGTCTTCGAGCACCTCGCCGGTCTGCGGGTCGATGATTTCGGGATAGAAATGATCCTCCCAGATATGCAGCCCGTCCTTGGTTTCGACACATTCGTTTGCGACGCCGGGACCCATCACCTCGGACAGGCCGTAGATATCGACCGCGTGCATGTCAAATGCCGCCTCGATTTCCTTGCGCATGGCGTTGGTCCAGGGCTCTGCGCCAAAGATACCGACGGCGAGCGAGCTTTCCCGGGGATCGACGCCCGCGGTGGCGTATTCATCGAGGATCGACAGCGCATAGGACGGGGTCACCGTGATACCACGCGGCTGGAAATCGCGGATCAGGCGGACCTGCCGTTCGGTCATGCCGCCCGAGACGGGCACCGTGGACAGCCCCAGCGCATCCGCGCCCAGGTGAATCCCCAGCCCGCCGGTGAACAGCCCATAGCCATAGGCATTGTGCAGCATATCGCCGGGACGCAACCCGGCAGCGCGCAGGCTGCGCGCCACCACCTCGCCCCAGACCTTCAGATCGTTTTCGGTATAGGCCACCACGGTCGGCTGGCCGGTGGTGCCCGACGATGCATGAACGCGCCGCAGTTTCTCGCGCGGCACCGCCAGCATGTCGAACGGGTAGTTGTCGCGCAGGTCCTGTTTCACGGTAAAGGGAAACTTCGCCAGATCCGCGAGCGATTGCAGGTCGTCGGGATGCACACCGGCGGCGTCAAAGGACGCCTTGTAGAACCCGACATTGTCATAGGCATGGCGGAGCGATTTTTTCATGCGCTCCAGTTGCACCGCGGCGATTTCGTCGCGGCTGGCGGTTTCAATATGTTCGAGATCGCCGGGGCGGGGGGACAGGTCTTCCATCAGGCTTTCTCCAGCAGCAGTGCGATGCCCTGCCCGACGCCGATGCACATGGTGCAGATGGCGCGCGACAGGTCGTTATTGACCATGTTCACAGAGGCGGTGAGCGCCAGCCGCGTGCCGGACATGCCCAGAGGATGCCCGAGCGCGATGGCGCCGCCATTGGGGTTCACATGGTCCGCGTCATCGGGCAGGCCCAGCCGGCGGGTCACCGCAAGCCCCTGAGCGGCAAAGGCCTCGTTCAGCTCGACCGTGTCGATATCGCCGATGGTCAGCCCGTGACGCTCCAGCAGCATCTCGGTCGCCGGGGCCGGGCCGATGCCCATGATCCGGGGCGGCACGCCGGCGGTAGCCAGGCCCGCAATACGCGCGCGCGGTGTCAGGCCGTATTTCTTCACAGCCGCCTCCGAGGCGACGATCACCGCCGCCGCGCCGTCATTGACGCCCGAGGCATTGCCCGCTGTCACCGTGCCGCCTTCGCGGAAGGGGGCGGGCAGGGCGGCGAGTTTCTCTGCGGTGGTGGCGCGCGGATGTTCGTCGGTATCCACCACAACCGGGTCGCCGCGCCGTTTCGGGATCGTCACCGGCACGATTTCCTGCGCCAGGCGGCCGTTGGCGATGGCCGCCGCCGCGCGGGTCTGCGACCGCAGCGCAAAGGCGTCCTGATCCTCTCGAGAGATGCCGAAATCCGAGGCGACGTTTTCCGCCGTCTCAGGCATCGAATCGGTGCCGTAATGTTTGGCCAGTTCGCGATTCACGAACCGCCAGCCGATGGTTGTGTCGTAGATTTCCGCCTTGCGCGAAAACGGGGCATCCGCCTTTGGCATGACCAGCGGCGCGCGGCTCATGCTTTCAACGCCGCAGGCGATGACCACATCGGCCTCGCCCAGCCTGACCGCGCGGGCCGCCGCCCCTACCGCGTCGAGCCCCGAACCGCAGAGCCGGTTGATCGTCGCGCCGGGCACCGTGTCGGGCAGCCCCGCCAGCAGAACCGCCATGCGGGCAACGTTGCGGTTGTCCTCGCCAGCCTGGTTTGCACAGCCGGCCAGTACCTCGTCCACCTGCAGATCGCTGAACGGGGCGACCGTTTCGCGGATCACATGGGCCAGCATGTCGTCGGGC
Source organism: uncultured Rhodobacterales bacterium (assembly GCA_964351135.1). Classification (GTDB taxonomy): domain Bacteria; phylum Pseudomonadota; class Alphaproteobacteria; order Rhodobacterales; family Rhodobacteraceae; genus Pukyongiella. The sequence goes on from CAYGNB010000259.1 coordinate 4,176, forward strand.
CGCACCGACGCGAGCGCGCCGCCATAGCGGCCGATGGGCGTTCGCACCCCTTCGCAGAGATAGGCGTGAGTCATGTTTCCTCCTCAAAATGCTGGCCCCGGATCGTGCGGGACAATCCGCGGAACAGGGCGACCTTGCGCCCGTCGGCACCGGTCACGGTGATATCATAGACGCCCGACCGCCCGTTGCGCGCGGTTTCGGTCGCAACTGCGGTCAGCCGTTCGCCGGGCTGGCCCGGCGCGAGATAGGTGATCTGGTTTTCCTGAGCCACGGTCACCTGATTGTAGCTGTTGCAGGCAAAGGCAAAGGCACTGTCGGCCAGGGTAAAGATATACCCGCCGTGACAGATGCCATGCCCGTTCAGATGATGTGGCGCGACTGTAAAGGACAGGGTGGCGCCGCCGGGGGCGACCGCATCCAGCGTCATGCCCAGCCATTGCGATGCGGCGTCGTTTTCCCACATCGCGGCGGCGCTGCGTTCGGCACGCTCCTGTGGCGTCATGGCCTTCCCCCCAATGCTCCTCGCCGCGCAATCTGCACAAAACCGACCGACCGGTCAATAGTGTTGGTGGCCTTCGGCGCAGATCCGCCCCTGGTTCGGTCGTTGCCGAAACCCACCATAGAGGGATCGCCGGAGATTCGTCCTGTCGATCAGGCTTGATTTTACCCGAAACCGGCGC
>CAYGNB010000260.1:0-2218 GCA_964351135.1 uncultured Rhodobacterales bacterium
GCGCCCTCGGACAAGGACAGCGCGCGCGAGAACATCATCGAGGCCATTTCGGGCGTCGACTGGGGCAACAAGACCTTGTCGGTGCGCATCAACGGGCTGGACACGCCCTATTGGTATCGCGACGTGGTTGACCTGCTGGAACGCGGCGGCGACCGGCTCGACCAGATCATGATCCCCAAGGTCGGCTGCGCGGGCGACCTCTATGCCGTGGATGCGTTGGTCACGGCGGTCGAAGCGGCCAAGGCGCGCGCCAGGCGCATCGATTTCGAGGTCATTATCGAATCGGCTGCCGGTATCGCCCATGTCGAAGAGATCGCTGCCGCGTCGCCCCGGCTGGTGGCAATGAGCCTCGGCGCGGCGGATTTCGCCGCTTCGATGGGGATGCAGACCACGGGCATCGGCGGGACGCAGGAAAACTATTACATGCTGCGCGACGGAGAAAAGCACTGGTCCGACCCCTGGCACTGGGCGCAGGCCGCGATCGTCGCCGCCTGCCGCACCCATGGTGTGCTGCCGGTGGATGGCCCGTTCGGCGATTTCAGCGACGATGACGGGTTCCGCGCCCAGGCGCGGCGGTCGGCGACGCTGGGCATGGTCGGCAAATGGGCGATCCACCCGAAACAGGTGGCGCTGGCCAACGAGGTATTCACGCCGTCCGACGAGGCCGTGACCGAAGCGCGCGAGATCCTCGCCGCGATGGAGGCGGCCAAGGCCAAGGGCGAGGGCGCCACTGTCTACAAGGGACGGCTGGTCGATATCGCCAGCATCAAGCAGGCCGAGGTGATCGTGCGCCAGGCCGAGATGATCGCGGGCTGATCCGCGATTGCGCCCGGCGGCGTCTGGCTGCCGGGCATACCCGGAAACGCGGCGTCATTCCTTGACAGCGTCCGGATGCTCCACCCAATCATTGCCGATATGGGAAAACCGCGCCGCAGTGGGGCGGACATATGGCATGGGAGGGAACGCCAATGGAACTGTTCGACCTGAGCGGCAAGGTGGCGCTGATTACCGGCTCGACCAAGGGGATCGGCCGCGCGATTGCCGAGGAGATGGCGGCGCATGGCGCCCATGTGGTGATCAGCTCGCGCAAGGGCGATGTCTGCGAAGAGGTGGCCGCCGCGATCCGTGACAAGGGCGGCAAGGCCACCGCGATCCCGTGCAACATCTCGTCGAAAGAGGCGTTGCAGCAGCTCGTGAAATCCACCCAGGACGCCTGCGGGCCGATCGACATTCTGGTCTGCAACGCCGCGGTGAACCCGAACTATGGCTCGTTCATGGATATCCCGGACGAAGCCTTCAAGAAGGTGCTGGACGTCAACATCATGTCCAACCACTGGCTGGTGCAAATGGTGGCGCCCGAGATGATGGAGCGCAAGGACGGCGCAATCATCATCGTGTCGTCCATCGGCGGGCTGCGCGGCAGTTCGACCATCGGCGCCTACAACGTGTCCAAGGCCGCCGACATGCAGTTGACCCGCAACCTCGCCGACGAACTGGGCCCGCACAATATCCGCGTGAATTCGATCGCGCCGGGATTGGTGAAAACCGATTTCGCCCGCGCCTTGTGGGAGGACGAAAAAATCGCCGCGCGTTATTCCCGTGGCACGCCGCTGCGCCGGCTGGGCGAACCGCGCGACATCGCCGGGATCGCGGTTTATCTGGCCTCGGCCGCGGGCGGCTGGACCACCGGGCAGACCTTTGTGGTCGATGGTGGCGTGACCATCACCGGCGGCTGACGCGCGTCAGCCCGGCAGGCGCACCAGCAGTTTCTGCCAGCCGTCCAGGATCAGTTCCCGGCGCTGGTTGTGCACGGTGTTGCGCAGGGTGATGACCCCGGTGGTGCGCTGCCGGGTGAGATCGGTAATCTCCAGCGCGGGATAGGCGGTATCGCCCAGATAGAGCGGGCCGAGGAATTTCGACGATTGTTCCACGAACCCGATCAGCGTGTCGCCCAGCACATGCGGCAGGGCGCTGGCGCCGGGGGCGCAGAGGATCAGCGCCTGATACCCATGCCCGAGAAGGGTGGGATGGCCCTGCGCGCGGCAATACTCCACGTCATAGTGAATCGGGTGATTGTCCATGGACGCGGCCTGAAAGGCGCTGAAATTCGCATCCCCGATGGTGCGGGACGGGATCACGAACCTGTCGCCGACCCGCAGCTCGTCAAAGCTCTTCTGCGCGCATGTCACATGTGCGGCGGGGTCGAAACTGTCATCGA
>CAYGNB010000260.1:2318-4848 GCA_964351135.1 uncultured Rhodobacterales bacterium
TACGGAACCCGCTGGATGACCGAGGAACTGGAGATTTTGCGCGACAGCGTGGCCCGGTTCTATGCCGCCGAAATGGTGCCCAACGAACGGCGCTGGCAGAAACAGGGCCATGTGGACCGCGATTTCTGGAACAAGGCCGGCTCGGCCGGGATTCTCTGCGCCTCGGTTCCCGAGGAATACGGTGGCGCGGGCGGCAATTTCTATCACGAGGCGGTGCTGACCACGGAACAATACCGTGCCGCCGGGGTGTCGGGATTTGCCAACAGCGTCCATTCGCAGATCTGCGCCCATTACATTCTGAACTATGGCACCGAGGATCAGAAACATCGCTGGCTGCCGAAAATGGCGACCGGCGAAATGGTCTGCGCCATCGCGATGACCGAACCGGGCACCGGGTCCGACCTGCAGGGCATCCGCACCACCGCGCGGATGGACGGCGGCGCCTATGTCCTGAACGGGTCCAAGATGTTCATCACCAACGGGTATCTTGCCGATCTCGTGATCGTGGTCTGCAAGACCGACCCGCAGGCGCGTGCCAAGGGCATTTCGCTGCTGGTGGTGGAGACCGACGGGGCCGATGGATTCCGGCGCGGCCACCCCCTCGACAAGATCGGGGAAAAGAGCTCGGACACGTCCGAACTGTTCTTCGATGATGTTCGGGTCGATCCCGGCAACCTGCTGGGCGGGACCGAGGGGCGGGGTTTCTACCAGTTGATGGAGCAACTGCCGCAGGAACGGCTGGTTGTCGGGCTCAAGGCCGTAGCGGCGCTGGAGCGTGCCGTTGCCGATACGGTGGCCTACACCACCTCCCGGCAGGCTTTTGGCAAGCCGTTGCTGGACATGCAGAACACCCGGTTCAAGCTGGCCGAGGCGGAGACCATCGCCCGTGTCGCCCGTGTGTTTGTCGACGATTGCGTAGACCGGATCGTGGCCGGAGATCTGGACGCCGCCACCGCGTCGATGGCCAAGTGGTGGTGCACGCAGATGCAGTGCGACGTGGTGGACGAATGTCTGCAACTGCACGGCGGCTATGGGTACATGACCGAATATCCCATCGCACAGATGTATGCCGATGCCCGCGTTCAGAAGATCTATGGCGGCGCCAACGAGGTCATGAAGGAACTGATCGCCCGGTCTCTGACCGGCTGACCCCGCTCAGGGCCGGTCGAGGATGAAATCGGGGTAGATGCCGCTGGCGGCAATGGCGCGTTCCACCCGCCGGCCCGCGAAGAACCCGTACCCGGCCACCAGCGCCGACGCCACGCCGGCGGTCTGCGCCCCTAGTACATCGGTGTGCAGACTGTCACCGACCATCACGGTGCGGCTGCGATCCACCTCGCCGTCCAGCCGGGCAAAGGCAAGATCATAGATGTTGCCGAACGGTTTGCCGAAGAATTCGGGGACAACGCCGGTCCGGTCGGCCAGCCAGTGCGCGAAATGGCCCGGTTCGACCGACAACCCGGTTTCGCGTGGTGCGACGATGTCGGGGTTGCCCACGCGCACCGGGCGTGGATTGCGGGTCAGGCTCGCTTCCAGCAAGGCCTGTCGCGCGCCCGTCCAGGTGCCGCTGCCCAGCAGCAGGAACCCGTCGGCGCGGTCATAATCGGTGGCGTCGTCGCCCAGATGAACCGTGTTCAGCGCGGCCAGGTCCGTGGCATCCGACAATTCGGGAACCATGACGCCCCAGCACCGGCTGTCGTCGGCCCCCATGGCCGCCAGCAGCGCGGCGCGGCTGGAAATCACGTCCTGCGGGGCGAAGTCGTAGCCGAGGCCGCGATACTTGGCCAGCAGCCGGTGCGGCGGATAGCTGGCGGCGTTGGTCAGCACCATCACCCGTTTGCCCGCCGCCTGCAGTTGCGCCACCCGTTCCGGGACGCCCGGTATCGCTGTTTCGCCGATGTTGAGCACGCCGAAGGCGTCCAGCAGAAACAGGTCGAACCGCTCGGCGATCGCGTCCAGATCGGTTACGCGCCGGGCCGCCCGACCCGGGCCTTCCGGCGGCAAACGGTGGCGAACGGCCTCATAGGCGGCAAAGGCGCCCTGAAAGGTAAGAGGAATCAAATGATCGCACCCCGGACCTTGGCCGAAACCCATTCGCTGATCACCACGGCTAACAGGATCACCACCAGGATCAGGCTGACCTGTGGCCAGGCCAGCACGTTCAGTGAGGCCGAGAGCTGCAGTCCGATACCGCCCGCGCCCACCAGCCCCAGCACGGTGGATTCACGGATGTTGATATCCCAGCGGAACACCGCGATGCCCGCGAAGGCCGGCAGGATCTGCGGCACGATACCATAGGCCATCACCTGCCAGCGGCTGGCTCCGGTGGCGGTGATCGCCTCGACCTGGGTTTCGTCGATTTCCTCGATCGCCTCGTAGAGCAGTTTCGCGCAGAAGCCGATCGACCGGATCGCGATGGCGACCACCCCGGCAAAGACCCCTGGCCCGATGATCGCGATCAGCAGCAACGCCCAGATCAGCGAATTGATCGACCGGGTCGAGACGATGACCAGCAGCGCGACGGGCCGGA
>CAYGNB010000261.1:0-4817 GCA_964351135.1 uncultured Rhodobacterales bacterium
GCTGGCCAATGAATGGACGGCGGATCTGGTGATCGCGCCCGGGCGGCACCATTTCGATGTGATCGACGATCTGGCAGATGCCGAAAGCGACATGGTGCGCCGGTTGACGGCTTGAATCGCGCCGGGGCGGGCGGCAGGATGATCGCGGGCACCGGCGATGGCGTCGCCACCTGATCCTGCCCCTGTTCCCTGTCCTGAACGCCGGGACCTTTCTGCAAAGGAGGGTCTGCGATGACCACCAACGACACGTCCCGCCCTGAATTCTATCGCTTTCACAACGGCGACAAGGCGGCTCTGCCCTTCGCCACGACCGAATACGAAACCCGCATTGCCGGTTTGCGTGCGGCGATGGAGGACCGAGGCGTGACCGCCGCGGTTCTGACATCGATGCACAACATCGCTTATTACTCGGGCTTTCTCTATTGTTCTTTCGGGCGGCCCTATGGGTTGGTCGTGACAGAAACCGAAACGGTCACCATCAGCGCCGGGATCGACGCGGGCCAGCCCTGGCGGCGCTGTTTCTGCGACAACCTCACCTATACCGACTGGCAGCGCGACAATTTCTGGCGCGCGGTGGTGCATGTGGCCGGAACCGGTGGTGTTGTCGGCTACGAAGGCGATCACCTGACCCTGGCCCAGCGGGATCTGCTCGAGGATTTTCTGTCGCCCACGGCGATGCTGGATCTCGCCCCGGTCACGATGCGGCAGCGGATGATGAAATCGCCTGCCGAGATTGCACTGATCCGCGAAGGTGCGCGGGTCGCGGATGTCGGCGGTTATGCGATCCGGGACGCGGTAACGATCGGCGCGCGCGAGATCGACGTCGCGATGGCTGGCAGCGACGCGATGGAAGCCGAGATTGCCCGTGCCTTTCCCGACGCTGAATATCGCGACACCTGGGTTTGGTTCCAAGCGGGGCAGAACACCGATGGCGCACATAATCCTGTCACCGGGCGCGTGATCGAACGGGGCGACATCCTGTCCCTGAACGCATTCCCGATGATCTCGGGCTATTACACCGCGTTGGAACGGACCATGTTTGCCGGCGACGTGGACGATGCCAGCCTGAAGGTTTGGCAGGCCAATGTCGCCACCCATGAACATGGCATGTCGCTGCTGAAGCCCGGCGTCTCCTGTGCCGAGGTGACGCAGGAGATAAACCGGTTCCTTGCCGATCGCGGCCTGCTGCAATACCGGACCTTTGGCTACGGCCACTCTTTCGGGGTGCTCTCGCACTACTACGGCCGCGAGGCCGGGCTGGAACTGCGCGAGGATATCGACACCGTGCTGCAGCCGGGCATGGTGATCTCGATGGAGCCGATGCTGACGATCCCGGCGGGTCAACCGGGGGCGGGTGGCTATCGCGAACACGATATTCTGGTGATCACCGAGAGCGGCGCCGAGAACATCACCGGCTATCCCTACGGGCCGCAGTTCAACCTGGTCGGCTGACCCGTCATGCGCGCGGCCTGTCCGCGCTGTGGACAACGCCGGGCGGCAACGGCAGTCTTGGTCCGGGTTCCATGAGGAGGCCGGGCCATGCTGGCGCTGCTGCGACTGCTGTTCATTCTGATGATCGTGCTTTCGGTCGTCTACGTTGCGCTGTCGCTCTATTCGCGCGCGATGCGGCGGCGCAAACTCGAAACGCGATGGGAGGAAAAGGGCCTGACCGGCGACCGGGATGCGTTTATTCGGCGCGGGCTGCAGCGTTATGACCGGTCGTTTCGGCGTAAACTGATTCTCGGTGTCTACGTGGTTCCGCTGGTGGTGATTGCGGTGCTGGTCTATGTGATGAACTTCATGTGAGAGGCGGTGGCGATGATTTACGTGAAATGGGTTCTGATCCTGGTCTTCTGGCTGTTCGTGGGGTCTTTCCTGCATTACACGCTGCCACATCAGGACGTGGTGCGGATTATCAACACCGAGGTCCGGCGCGTCGATTTCGGTGAAAACTCGATCTTCTGGGCGCAGAACGATACCGGGCAGGAAGGCACGGGTTCTACGAACCGCGACGTCCGGTTCATCGAGGCGTTCAATGCCAAGGGCCGCCCGATGGTGTATCGGAACGAGGACACCGGCTGGGGCTGGCCGCCTTACTTCAAGCTCGACAGCTCGAACCTCCAGACCGAGGTGCATGACCTGATCTCGACCAAGGAAAATCCGAAATGGGTGGTGCTGCGCCATTATGGCTGGCGCAACGAATTCCTGTCGATCTATCCCAATGCGGTGGCGGTGCGACCGGTGGAGGGACCCGACGTGCGGCTGATCCCGTGGTTCAACATCATCGTGCTGACGCTGCTGGCCGCGATCTGTTGGGCAATCTGGGTGCGCTGGCGTCGGTTCCGGCAGGCGCGGATCGACCCGGTGCTGGAAAAATGGGGCGACGATCTGGACGAAGCGGGCGTTGCCATGGCCGAGAAACGCGGCCGGTTCCGGCGCTGGCTGTCGAGCTGGCGGTCCTGACCGGCTCAGCCGCCGAACAGGTCATCGATATCGGCGATGCGAGCGGCGGTATCCGCCGGCACTGACAGGAACCGCGCCACCGCCGCGGCCAGTTCGGCCTGACCGGCACCGTCGCGGACGCGAACCAAATGGGCAAAGCCACCGTCGCGGATCGCGTCGGACTGTTGGCGGATTTCCTGGCGCAGCGCAGGCAGTAGCCGGTCCAGTGCCGTGGCAGGTGTATCGTCGGCCGCCAGGCCGATCCGGCTTGCGTGACCGGCCAGGTCGTCGTCTGAGAATTCGCAGTCCAGTTCCAGAATGCGCGTGGTACAGGTGTCGGATTCGAAATCGCGTAACAGGTCCAGGTTACGGGGATCGAGGCAGATCACCATGCGGTCGGTTTGCCGCGCATCGAACAGAATACGCATCAGCGACCGCCGGTGCCGGGTACGCTTACTCAAAGAGGTTTCGATTCCCCCCAGATCGGGAAGATCGACCTCTTCCTCGTCGAACAGGTATTCAGCGGCGGGAATCCCGATTTCATTGCGAATCCGATCCAGCAATCGCCGGGCGACGTGCCATTTCTTGCACACGATTATCATCAGTTCCCGGTCGCGGCCCAGCGATGCCTCGGTTTCCCAGAACCGCTGGGCATAGGCGCGTCCGATTCGGCCACGGGCGGTCAGGAACCGGTGCAGTTCGCGGCCTTCGTTCGAGATGTGAAAGGTCACACCGGTTGTGGCATACAGATCGCCGAGCCGGTCCTTCAGTTCCAGCGCGGCGGGGCTGATCTTGCGCGCAAACAGATAATCCTGCGCCAGCAAAAGATCATAATGGTCATTATAGAATGCGACCGGCATCCCGTAGTCGGTGAACATGAGAAAGGTCAGCGTGCGCGTCCGGATCTCGCGTTCAGGGACGAGGTGGCGCACCAGCGTCTGGAAAAAGGTCTCATCCGGTATCCAGGTCGTACGGAAGAACCGCAGCACGTCGCGCCGTTCCTTGAGAAAATCGAAGATCGCTTCGACCGTGCCGCGTCGCAGGCACCACCATTGCGACCCGATCATGATCCGCAGGTTTGCCGGGATCGTCCGTTGCAGCCCCAGCCGTCGTTGCACATCCTGCATCGTATAGAACAGGCGTTTGTGTTTGCGTTCGTTCAGATAGTGGCGATAGATCAGCCGCTCTTCCTTCATCCCGGTCTTGATCCAGTCGCTTTCGAAGAAATCGAAGCACTCGATGTAATCCGCTTCGTCCCGGTCCAGCAGGTCGTGGGCGTATTCCGCGGTCTTGATCGCCATGCAGTCGCCCGAGACCATGTAGAAATGGGTCGCGTCGGGAAAGGCGTCGAGCGCGGTTTCCAGTGCATTCAGCGTGGCCTGAACCAGCGACCATTCACCCCAGCCGCAACGCACCCGTCGGCGCGCCATCACCACGCCGGGCTCGTCCGCCAGCGCATCGCATATGCGGCGATAATCGCCCGCATCCGAATTGGCGTCGAAATGAATAGCCATGCAGTCGCCCGCGGCTGTCAGGCTGCGCGCCTGCTGGATCACCGCGTCCGCATCCTTGTGGCATAGCAGGATATACGCAATTTTTGCCATTTCGCCTGATAACACCCTTGGGTCGCCGCTCCGGACAAGTGATAGACCCGATGAACGATTGAAGAAACCGCGCTAATTTGGTCTTGTCGCCGAAAGTGGCGCACTGTTGCGGCGACGGGGGGTGGAAATGGGTTATCCTGGCACATGGATGACGGAAAGCGAAAGCGTGGTCTACCGCGTGGTGCCGAAATGCGCCTGCTCGACCATCGGCCAGATCATGTTCTATTCGGATCACGGCCGGTTCTTCGACGGTGACATCCACGATGCAAAGGACGGGCTGCACAAATGGGCCCGCCCCGAAAGCCAGGATCCGATCACCCGCAACGTGCAAAATCACGCGTCCTACGCCTTTACCTGTGTGCGCAACCCCTACAGCCGTATTCTGTCGTCCTTCTTCGACAAGATCTGTGGCATTCAGCGCAACGGCAAACGTTATCGCGGCAATCTCGTGCCGTTGCTGACCTACAAATACGGGGTCGAGGTCGGGGGCGACGACGGCAAGGGTGAGTTCGATCAGATCGGGTCGTTCCGGCGGTTCCTGCTGTTCGCGCGCGATACCATCCGCTGGCGCCGGCCGATGGACCCCGACATTCACTGGTCGGCAATGTCGGGCCACGTCTCGACCTTCATTGCCAACGGCGGCACCTACGACCGGATCATCTGGACCGAGAAATTCAACGAGGGCATGGCGCAGGTGCTCGATGCCATCGAAACGCCGCACGAGGTCGTGCTGGACGAAATCCCCCGGTTCAACGAATCCGAGGGCCACGG
>CAYGNB010000262.1:0-4774 GCA_964351135.1 uncultured Rhodobacterales bacterium
TATCTGTGGGAGTCGCCAGAGGCGCTGGACGCATATAAGCAATCCGAACTGCGCGCGAGCATTGGCGCTGCCTATCAGGCCGAAGGCGAGCCCCGGTTGGACATTCTCAAGGTCCTGAAGCCTCTTCGGAGCTGACCGCACCGGCCGGCAATCCGGTGCGATGTCCGCAATGCAGAGGCCGTGTTTGCCTGCCTGGCGGCGGGGCTCAGATAGATTCACCGCCGTCGATCACCAGCGCATGGCCGGTCATGAACGATGACCGGTCCGACGCCAGATAGACGATGCCTTCGGCGATTTCCTCTACCGTACCGAACCGCCCCATGGGGATCGCGGTCGAGATATACGCCTCCAGCTTGTCGCGCCCGCCCATCTGCGTTTCGAATCCGCGGTTGAAGGGCGTGTCGATGAAGCCGGGGCATAGCAGGTTGAAGCGGATGTTTTCATGCGCGTAGTCCGCCGCCATCTGCCGGGCCATTGCCAGTACGGCGTGTTTGGTCGTGCAATAGGCGATCATCTCGCGGTCGTATTGCACGCCGGAATTGGATGAGGTGATGATGACGCTGCCCTTGCCACGCGCCCGCATCGGTGCCAGCGCCGCCTGCGCCGCGACGAAATGAGACCGCACATTGAGCGCCCATGAGGCGTCCATCTCGTCGGCGGTGACCTGTTCGAGCTTGCCCTCGATCTGGATGCCGGCATGGGAATGCAGGATGTCGAGCCCGCCGAGGCGTTCCGCGGTCCCAGAGATGGCAGCGCGAAGGGCCTCATCGTTCGTCACGTCGAGCGCCATTGCCTCCGCCCGGTGGCCCGCCTGTCGAATTTCGGCGGCCACGGCGTCGGCGGCCTGCCGGTTTCGGTCGGTGACAACCACATGCGCGCCCTCGCGTGCCAGCGCCCTGGCGCCGGCCGCGCCGATCCCGGACCCGGCGCCGGTCACGAAGGCCACCCTGTCAGCAAGCAGCATGTCGTTCTCCTGTCGTGATGTTTGTGCGGTCAGTATCGCGTGCGGAACAGTCCGCGTTTCTGATAGAGTTCGGCGGCCTCATCGACAAAGGCGGCCAGCCGTGGCGCGTCGAACGCGGTCCTGAGCCGCTCTGCCGCGGTGGCGAGTTCATCGCGCGACCGGGCACGGCCCGGACGCAGCAATTCATAGATCGTCATGATTTCCTGTTGCGGCAGGCGCGTCATCTCGGCTGCACGTTCGAAATTCTCCGCCAGCGTGTCGCGTGCGACGGATCGGGCGACATCCGCCTGCGCCCGTAGCGCGCCGGCCGTGATCCGCAGGTCCTCCATGTCGATCTCGCCGTCGAGCGTCGCTTGCAACGTTAGCGCATCCAGCGTTTTGCCCCGGCTTCCAGCGATCCGGTGGGGCGCCTTTTCGGCCAGCGGATAGTCCTGGGCTGTCGGGCGGTTGCCGGTCATGCGCGATCCTCCAGAAAGGTGATTTCGACAGTTTCGGGAGAGGCGTTGTTTTCGGTCATCGAGGTTTCGATCGCATAGGTCAGGGCGACGCGGGTGTGGAAACGGGCGCCGAGCGCTTCGCCCGTCGCAGGCACGACCACCGGTTCGGGCAACTCGCCGCGCGCATAGACCGTGGCGTTGAACCCCATGGACCGGTAGTGTTCGAGCCCGGTGATCGGGGCGTTCGAGAACAGTTCCAGATTGTTGTGCGGCAGGCGATCGTTGCGGTGGATGACGGCGGTGCCCTTGGACTGAATGCCGATACCCACACCCGAACCTGACAGCCGCGCGGCGCTGAGCCCGAGGAAAGAGGTGTCGGCGGTATGAAGAAGCCGGACGATCCGCATCCGGCCGCCGCCTTGGTCGATGCCCTCGCGCAGCGCGCGCAGCACGGCGCTGAGCTGATGCCCGGCGAGCGTCCGGAAGATCCGGGTGCCGAAGGCGGGGCTGATGCCGACAACGATCTCTTGCGGGTCGGTACCGGCTTTGGCGGGGCCCATGGTCTGGTACCGGATCGCCCGTGCCTCGCGCGTTTCGCTGGCCGCCTCGGCACGCAATACCTCGTCGCGGTCGAGCACACCGCGGATCTGGGCCAGCTCCTTGCGCCGCTGTTCGGTCAGCCGGTAGCCCGAACCCGGGCCGGTGTAATCGTTCGGGTCGTTGACCGCGCTCAGCACGCGGCCATCGCGGATGATGGCCGAGGTCTGAAGGTAATCGCCCGAAACGCGCAGCTTGACCAGAGACAGGAGGTTTTCTGCCTCGGCCGCAAAGCCGCCCCGATGCAGGGACCGGATGACGTCCAGAACCGAAATGCCCGCCTCGCGGATCCTGTCGCTGATCAATGTCACATCGCGTGGCGAAAAACTGTCGGTTTCGTTCGACCCCGAGGCGACCGCGACCGAACGCTTCATCGTTTCCGTCGCCTGCGCAAGCCCGAGATCCTTGAGCACGTGCGACAAGGCGTCGATGGCCCGCCGCCTGAGGTCGAGCGCCGCGTCTCCTCCGATTGCGGTCAGCCCGCCATCGGCTTCGAAATCGCGTTGGAGGACGAGGAATTCCTCAAGCTCCTCGCCGTTGAAGGACGAGGGGTTGAAGGAATTGTCGTATTTCAGAATGCTCCCGAACCCCGAACAGATCAGGTCCGATCCGCCGATCAGGAATGGCAGCACCTTGGCGGCGACCCGCATTTCGGATTCCGAATGGCGCGCGTCGTTGCCCGAGGCGCATTCGAGGTCGAGCCATACCGCCAGCAGGTTCTCGGCCAGAATCTCGCGGACCCCGCCCGGGATCGAGGCGGCGAGCGGGGCGCCGTCGATCCCCCCATTCTGGGTGCCCTGGGCGCCCATGCCGCGTTGCAGGCACAGGCAGCGGGCTTCGAGGTAGAGCAGGGATTTGGCCTCGTGAAAGCCCATCAGCAACTCGGCCGCGGCGCCCGAGGTGCAGCGCATCTTGATGCCGCGCGAGGCATAGGCGGCGGCAAGCCAGGCCTTGGACCAGGGTGTGTCGTCGCCATCGACGAACGCGCTTTCGGTGCCATAGACCGAAACCGTTTCGGCATAGGAGGTGAAACCGCTCATGCCGATTTCGAGTTCCTCGGCTTCCTCGCTGGAGCACTGAAACAGCGTGCCGCCCTTGCCGACGGCCGAGCCCACGCAGCAGGCCAGCGCGTTCGACCATGAGTTCTGCGCGACCCGCATGGTGGTTTCGATCTCGTCAAAGCCGAGCGCGACGGCGATGGCGGCATCGGCCGCCAGTTGCAGCGGGTCGTCCTTGGCATTGGTCACATGTGCCTGATTTCCCGGCGTGCGCCGTGCCCGCATCTTGGAATAGGCAAAGGCGATTTCCATGGCGTTGAGCTGGGCCACGGTCTCGGCCAGCTTGGCGGGCGTCAGGCCACGGGCGAGGCGGGTCAGGTCGGTTCGCGGCACGTTCATGTCGACCAGCATGCGTGCAAGCTGCGACGATGGGATCGTCATCGCCTCTTCGGTAATGGCCGGGTCGATGTGATAGGTCGCGATGAAGGCGTCGATCAGATCGAAATCCTCGGCGGCGACGCCATCCATAGATGCAACGCGGCCTCCGGCGAATGTCAGCCCCGGCCCTGGGTCGGCGGCACCGTTGAAGGCGGCAAAACCGTTTTCCGGATCCTCGACCGCGAACTGGTCGTGCCGGAGCGGACGATTGTCCCAGTCGTCGAAACGTTTCCAGCGGTTGGACCCGTGGCCGGGGGTGTCAGTCATCAGTCTGGGCGCCTCCCTCGCGCCGGTCGCGATGCAGCTATGCCGGGGTGGCCCCGGTCGGTGTCATGAGCCGGTGATTATCTCTGCGCCGCTTTTCCGGATTGCGTCGCGCAGTGATGGCGGTGGCGCCTGTTCGGCGATCAGGCTGACATTTTCGTTCCAGTCGATGATCTGCTGCAGCGACCTGTTGTTGAATTTCGAGGCGTCGGCCAGAATCATGGTTCGGTCCGCGGCGTCAATCATGGCCGAATAGACCTGCGCGGAGTTCAACAGCGCTTCGCTTACCCCGTGTTCGTCAACGCCAGAGGCGCCCATCACGGCAACCTGGGTGCGAAACTGCTTTATGCATTTTATGGTCTCCGCGCCGTAAACCAGCCCTTCCTTGGGCTCGACGATGCCGGGCAGGGACATGACCTGGATCAGCGGGTTTTGCGCCAGTTCGGTCACGATGCTCACAGCCGGTGTCAATACAGTAAGCGGCCGGTCGATGCCGCGGAGCGCGCGGGCGAAATGCCGTGTCGTCGCTCCGCCGCCGATGAACAGGCTGTCGGCGTTACCGAGATGTGCGACCGCGATGCGGGCGATTTCCTCACGCGCCTCGATATGAAGCTTCAGCCGTTCAGCCAGCGCGGGCTCGAACGACGTCGTGCGGACGGCGCCGCCATAGGTGCGTTTGATCCGCCCGGTTTCGTCCAGTTCGGTCAGGTCGCGGCGGACGGTTTCGCTGGATACCCCCAGATCGGTCGCCAGTTCGGTCACGCGAATGGACGGGTTCGCCTCGACGAGCCTCAGGATCTGGTCATGCCGTCTCGATTTCTTGGACATCGTGGTTTTGTGCTGTGCCATCATTTTGACCATTATACGTGGGTGATCGCAAAAATCTAAAGCTAAAATGACCGATATCAGTCAAAAAATGTTGTAAGACAGAAATTACGTGCTAGCTTCTTCCCGACTGCAGAGGGGAATCGCGTGTTCAACTACGGCTACTTCGCTTTCGACTCGAAGGAGGATCTCCTTCGCAAAGCTGCCGAGTACTGGAATCCGGGAAAGGTCAGTTTCTGGACCGAGGCGGG
>CAYGNB010000263.1:0-4769 GCA_964351135.1 uncultured Rhodobacterales bacterium
CCCATCCCGCGTCGCGCGCCGCCCGTGCGGTGACCTCGCCCACGCAATAGGCGGGTACTGCGCGGTTGCCGGTCAAGGTTGCCGCCGCCGCGACCCCATTGGCCGACGAGAACACCAGCCCCGCCGCGCCCGAGAGCGACAACGTGACCGGCAGCGGTTCGATACCGATCAGCGGCGATGCGACAATGTCCACCTTGGCACGCACGGTGTCGGGCAGGTCGGCCACGAACCGGTCCGACGCGGCGGGCGGGCGGGTCATCAGCAGGATGGGGCGCGTTCGGGGCATGGCGGCTCGCGGGATTGTTTGCCAAGGGTTCCGGTGATACCCCCCGCCTGAGCGCGATGCAACGTGTAGGACCGATGACCGACGCGATCACCATTCTGGGGCTGGAAAGCAGTTGCGACGATACCGCCGCTGCGGTGGTGCGCCAGCAGGACGGCGCGATGCCCCGGATCCTGTCGTCGGTGGTGTTCGGCCAGACCGGGCTGCACGACGCCTATGGCGGCGTGGTGCCCGAGATCGCAGCGCGCGCCCACGCGGAAAAGCTGGATCACTGCGTGCGGCAGGCGCTGGCCGAAGCGGCATTGGGGTTCGACGCGCTCGACGCGATCGCTGTCACCGCCGGGCCGGGACTGATCGGCGGGGTTATGGCGGGTGTGATGTGCGCCAAGGGGCTGGCCGCCGCGACCGGCCTGCCGCTGGTGGGCGTCAACCATCTGGCCGGACATGCGCTGACCCCGCGCCTGACCGACGGGCTGGCTTATCCGTACCTGATGTTGCTGGTGTCAGGCGGGCATTGTCAGTTCCTGATCGCGCGCGGGGCCGGGGATTTCACCCGCTTGGGCGGGACCATCGACGATGCGCCGGGCGAAGCCTTTGACAAGACCGCGCGCCTGCTGGGCCTGCCGCAACCGGGCGGGCCGTCGGTCGAGGCCGAGGCGCGACAGGGCGATCCGGCGCGGTTCGCCTTTCCGCGCCCGCTGATCGACCGCGATGACTGCAACCTGTCGTTTTCAGGATTGAAGACCGCGCTGCTGCGCGCCCGCGATGCGATCACGGCCGAAAAGGGCGGATTGACCCGCGCCGACCGCGCCGATCTGTGCGCCGGGTTCCAGGCGGCGGTTGCCGATGTGCTGGCGGCCAAGACCGCGCGCGCGCTGGCGCTCTATCTGGACGAAGCCCCCGCCGAACCCGCGCTGGCGGTGGCGGGTGGGGTGGCGGCAAACGGCACCATACGCGCGGCGCTGGAAACGCTCTGCGCCGATCTCGGCGTGCGCTTTGTCGCGCCGCCGCTGGCGCTGTGCACCGACAACGCGGCGATGATCGCCTATGCGGGGCTGGAACGGTTCCGGGCCGGGGCGCGGGACGGCATGGACCTCGCCGCGCGGCCGCGCTGGCCGCTCGACATGGCCAGCCCCGCGTTGCTGGGCAGCGGTCGCAAGGGGGCCAAGGCATGATGCCGGTCGGTGTGCTGGGTGCGGGGGCGTTTGGGACCGCGCTGGCGATTTCGATGGCCCGGCAGGGGCCGGTGACCCTCTGGGCGCGGGATGCCGGGCAGGCCCGCGAGATGGTCCGGACGCGCGAAAACCGCGCGCGACTGCCCGGTGCGCGGTTACCCGACGCGCTGACACCGACCGCTGATATTGCCGCGCTTGCCGATTGTGGCCCGATCCTGCTGGCGGTCCCGATGCAACGCCTGCGGCAGGTGCTGGCCGATCATCGCGACAGTCTGGCAGGCCATCCGCTGGTGGCCTGTTGCAAGGGGATCGAATTGGAGACCGGGCTGGGGCCGCTGGCGGTGATCGGGCAGGCAATGCCCGACGCCACAGCGGCGTTGCTTACCGGGCCGAGCTTTGCCGCCGATATCGCCCGTGGTCTGCCTACCGCGCTGACGCTGGCCTGTGCCGATGCCGATGCGGGGCGGACGCTGCAGGGCCGTCTCAGCACCGCGAATCTGAGGCTTTACCGGTCCACCGACACGGTGGGCGCGGAACTGGGAGGCGCGCTGAAGAACGTGATCGCGATTGCCTGCGGGGCGGTGATCGGCGCGGGGCTGGGCGACAGCGCGCGCGCGGCGCTGATGACGCGCGGCTATGCCGAAATGCAGCGGCTGGCGTTGGCGCGCGGCGCGCGGCCCGAAACGCTGGCGGGGTTGTCGGGGTTCGGCGACCTCGCCCTGACCTGCACGTCCGAGCTGTCGCGCAACTACCGGCTGGGGCTGGCGCTGGGCCGGGGCGAAGGTTTTGATCCCGCGATCACGGTCGAAGGAGCCGCCACCGCCCGCGCGGTGGCCGTCGCCAGCCGTGGCGTCGACATGCCGATCACCGATTGCGTGGTGGGCCTGCTTGACGGCACATTGTCCATGACCGGGGCCACCGAAACATTGCTGGCCCGCCCGCTGAAGGAGGAATGACATGCTGGTTGCCCTGATCGCACGGGACAAGCCCGGCGCGCTGGACCTGCGGCTCGAAAACCGTGCCGCCCATCTGGACTATATCGCGAAGACCGGCGTGGCGACACTGGCCGGGCCGCTGATCGAAGACGGCAACCCTGTCGGGTCGCTGATTCTGCTGGATGTGCCCGACATTCAGGCCGCGCGGGATTGGGCCGAGGGCGATCCCTATGCCAGGGCCGGTCTGTTCGATAGTGTCGACCTGACCGAATGGAAGAAGGTGGTAGGCTGATGGCATACTGGTTGTTCAAATCGGAACCCTCGACCTGGAGCTGGGATCAGCAGGTCGCCAAGGGCGACGCCGGCGAAGAATGGGATGGCGTACGCAACTATCAGGCGCGGAACTTCATGCGCGAGATGAAGCTGGGCGATCGCGGGTTTTTCTATCACAGCCAGAAAGACAAGGCCGTCGTGGGAATCGTCGAGGTTTGCGCCGAGAGCCACCCCGACAGCACCACCGATGACGACCGCTGGGAATGTGTGGACATCAAGGCGGTGCGCCCCTTCGAGCAACCCGTGACACTGGACCGGATCAAGCACGAACCGGCATTGGCCGATATGGTTCTGGTCCGGAATTCGCGGCTGTCGGTGCAGCCGGTGACCGAGGACGAATGGCGTCAGGTCTGTGCGCTGGGCGATACCGATCCCGGCTGAACGCGTTCCGATCCGGATCGGGTCGGTGGTGAAACGTGAAAAAGGGAAGGCCCGAACCCGGAACCTTCCCTTTCACCCCGCGTGTTCCCGATCCACCACACGCGTATGAAAATCTCTGGTCCCGGCCATCCTAGCCGTTGGGATAGTGCTAGCCCGGAACCATCCCGCAGCGCAACGTCAAAGCACTGAAGATACGACTAAAATGCAACACGCCCGGAGATCTCCGGGCGTGCCTGTCAGCTATCTGCGGAAGGTCAGCCGTAAACGGCTTCCTTGCCGAAATGCTTGACCAGCAGGTAATAGAAAACCGCGCGATACTTGTTGCGCTCGGATTGGCCGTAGGTTTCGACCGCCTTGCCAATGCCATCCATCAGATCGGGACCGTCGGCCAGACCCAGCTTCTTGATGAGAAAGTTGTTCTTCACCGTTTCCAGCTCGCTTTCCTGGGTCGCCGCAACGGTCGAGGCGTCGGCGTCATAGATCGCCGGCCCGCAGCCGATGGTCACCTTGGTCAGCAGGTCCATATCCGGCGTGACGCCGCATTTGTTCTTCAGATCATCCGCGTATTGCGCAATCAGATCGTCACGCTTGCCCATATCGTTCTCCCTGTTTTCACCACAACCGGCAGGTTTACCTCGCGCAGACTAGCCGCAAGCCTGTCGGGCTCAAAGGGAATAATTTCCCAGTATTCCCGCTGGACGTTGCCGGCAGCGAACGGGTTGGATTCCCGCTTCAGGTGCGAGTTTCCTAGGATGATACATCCGTGGCTGCGCGCTTTGGGGTATTACGTCTGGCGCAACCGCAGCGCGCCCTGCGGGCGCGCTGCCGGGCCCAAGCGCCGGGATGGCATCTTTGATGCCGCCCGCGCGCGCGGGAGCTCTGCGGCGATTCAGGTTTTCCCGAACCGCCCGATCCCTCAGTAACGGTAATGCTCGGGCTTGAACGGCCCTTCGGGTTTGACGCCGATATAGGCGGCCTGTTCCGTGCTGAGTTCGGTCAGTTTCACGCCGATCTTGTCCAGATGCAGCCGCGCCACCTTTTCGTCCAGATGTTTGGGCAGAACATAAACCTCGTTGCCGTAATTCTCGCCACGGGTCCACAGCTCGATCTGCGCCAGCGTCTGGTTGGTGAAACTGGCCGACATCACGAAGGACGGGTGCCCGGTGGCATTGCCGAGGTTCAGCAACCGGCCTTCGGACAGCAGGATGATCCGGTTGCCCGAGGGCATCTCGATCATGTCCACCTGGTCCTTGATGTTGGTCCACTTGTGGTTCTTCAACGCGGCGACCTGGATCTCGTTGTCGAAATGGCCGATATTGCCGACGATGGCCATGTCCTTCATCTCGCGCATATGCTCGATACGGATCACGTCCTTGTTGCCGGTGGTGGTGATGAAGATGTCGGCACTGCTCACCGCATCGTCCAGCGTGGTCACCTCGAACCCGTCCATGGCCGCCTGCAGCGCGCAGATCGGGTCGACCTCGGTCACCTTCACCCGTGCGCCCGCGCCGCGCAGCGATGCGGCCGATCCCTTGCCCACGTCGCCATAGCCGCAGACCAGCGCGGTCTTGCCCGCCATCATGGTATCGGTGGCACGGCGGATGCCATCGACCAGCGATTCCTTGCAGCCGTATTTGTTGTCGAATTTCGACTTGGTGACGC
>CAYGNB010000264.1:0-4746 GCA_964351135.1 uncultured Rhodobacterales bacterium
CTGGGCCCGCGAAACTCCTTTGGCGAACGCGGACTGGTACGCGACGGCAAGGCCGCCACCTCGGCGCGCGCGACCGCCGACACCACATTGCTGCTGTTGCCCAAGGCCGAGTTCCACGCGCTGATGCGCGACCACCAGCCGGTTCGGAAATTCTTTGACCGCCGCCGCCCCGCCACCGCGCGCGGCAACGATCTCGCGGTAAGCCGGGTCAGCAACCTGATGGCGGCCAATCCCATCACCTGCACTCCGGCGACACCGGTGCATGACGCGGCCAGGCTGATGGGCGACCGGGATATCTCGTCGCTCTGCGTGACCGATGACGGACGGCTGACCGGCATCGTGACCACCCGCGACTTGACCGTGCGCGTGCTGGGCAAGGGCCGCGCGCCCGACACCCCGGTGTCGGCGGTGATGACCGCAAACCCGATGACGCTGGCACCATCGGCAATCGGGTCGGATGTGCTGCACATGATGATGGAGCATGGCATCGGCCATGTGCCGATCTGCGAAGACGGAAAACTGCTGGGCATCGTGACCCAGACCGACCTGACACGGTTCCAGGCGGTCAGTTCAGCCGAACTGGTGGCGGCCATCGCCCGGGCAGGCAGCGCTACAGACATGGCTCGGGTCACGGCGGAAATCCCGCGCCTGCTGGTGCAGTTGACCGCGGGTGGCAATCGCCACGAGGTAGTCACGCGGCTGATCACCGACATCGCGGATACGGTGACGCGCAGGCTGCTCATGCTGGCCGAAGAACGGCTGGGCCCGCCGCCGGTGCCCTATCTGTGGCTGGCTTGCGGCAGCCAGGGCCGCCAGGAACAGACCGGGGTGTCGGATCAGGACAACTGCCTGATCCTGCATGACGAGGCCAGCGACGATGACGCGGCCTATTTCGAGGCCCTCGCCCGGTTCGTCTGCGACGGGCTGAACGACTGCGGCTATGTCTATTGCCCCGGCGAGATGATGGCCACGACACCGCGCTGGCGGCAACCGCTGCGCGTCTGGCGCGACTACTTCGCGGGCTGGATCGCGCGGCCGAACCCCGAGGCGCAGATGCTGGCCAGCGTCATGTTCGACCTGCGCCCCATCGGTGGCGACGAAAGCCTGTTCGCAGGGTTGCAAACCGAAACCCTGAAATCCGCCAGCGCCAATTCCATCTTCGTGGCGCACATGATTTCCAACTCGCTCAAACACGCGCCACCGCTGGGGCTGCTGCGCGGGCTCGCCACGATCCGGTCCGGCGAACATCGCAACCGGCTGGACATGAAGCTGAACGGCGTGGTGCCCATCGTGGATCTGGGGCGCATTTTCGCGCTGCGCGGCAGATTGCAGGCGGTCAACACGCGGGCGCGTCTGGAAGCGGCCGAGGCGGCAGGCGTTCTGAGCCCGTCCGGCGCGCGCGATCTGCTGGACGCCTATGACCTGATTGCGGAAACGCGCCTGACCCATCAGGCCGCCCAGATCCGCGAAGGTGGCAAGCCCGACAATTTCATGGCGCCGGGCGATCTGTCGGATTTCGAACGCAGCCATCTGCGCGATGCTTTCGTGGTGGTCAAGACGATGCAATCGGCGCTGGGTCACGGCACGGGGATGCTGGGATGACCGGGTGCGAGGGTGGCCATTACGGGACCGGGGCTCTGCCCCGGACCCCGGGATATTTCCGGCAAGAGGAAGCGGCCGCAACAGGGAGGACCGGCTCATGTTTCTGGAACTGATCGCCACCGTGATCGCGGGCATTGCCGCTGCCGGCGTCGTGATGCTGCTGATCCGGGCCGGGGTCGGCCTGCCGCGCTGGTCGGTGCCGGTGGTGGCGGGGCTGGCAATGATCGCCGCCACGATCACCAGCGAATATGGCTGGTATGATCGCACCCGTGCCGGCCTTCCTGACGGATTGACGGTCGTGGACACGGTGGAGAGCCGGGCGCTCTATCGGCCCTGGACCTATCTGTTTCCCTATGTGAACCGCTTTGCGGCGCTGGATATCGCCACGCTGAAGCGCAACCCGGCGCGGCCGGGAGAACGGATCGGCGACTTGTATTTCTTTGGCCGCTGGCAGGCGGTGCAGAAACTACCCATCTTGCTGGATTGCACCGGCCAGCGCCGCGCCAGCCTGGCGGACGGGGCCGAGTTCGACGCCGACGGGACGGTCACGGACGCGCGCTGGATCAATACCGGGGCGGACGATCCGATCCTGGCCGCCGGATGCGGGGCGGCGTGATGTTCAGCCGGCTGGGTCTGCGGTTACGCATCTTTCTGTTCTTCTGCCTGCTGGGGCTGGGCGGGATGGCGATCGTCGCCGGGGCGCTGATGCTGGGCCACATCCGCGCGGGCGAGCCTGACCTGGCCGGGGCGTTCATCTTTTCGGGTGTGCTGGCCGGGTTCCTGTTCCTCGGGCTGGTGGCGGGGGTCTGGTTTCTGTTCGACGAGAACGTGGCCCGCCCCATCGACCGGCTGGCCGCCGCGCTGCGCGCGCGCGCCCATGCCGGCGCTACCGGCGATATCGACCTGCACGGCGCGCGGTTTCTGGGCGATCTGGCACCTGCGGCGCAGGCGGTGACCGGGCAACTGATGCAGTCGACGCTGGACACCGCAGGCGCCGTGGCGACGGAAACCGCGCGGCTGCAGGCCGAACGCGACCGGCTGACCGCCCTGCTGACGGACATTCCCGTAGCGATGATGATCGTCAGCCCCACCCACCGGATCGTGCTCTATGACGGGCAGGCCGCCGAGGTGCTGGCGCAGGTGGCGCCGCCACGGCTCGATGCCTCGGTGTTCGATTATTTCGACCGCAAGGCCGTGGAAGAAGCCCATGACCAACTGACAAAGACCGGCCGCGAGGTGGCGTTTCACGCCCTGGGCGCGCGCGGCGCCCAAGGCTACGACGCACGGCTGAAACCGCTGGGTGGCGCACCGGGCTATATGCTGGTGATCGACGCCGAAGAGGCGCGGATCGCGCCCGAGGCCGCGCGCCCGCTGGTCTATGATTTCGGATTGCTGGACACGCCGGGCGACGAGCTGTTCGAGAACCGTCCACTGTCCGGGCTCTGCTATGTCGCCTTTGACACGGAAACCACGGGGCTGTTGCCGCACAAGGACGCCGTGCTGCAGATCGGCGCGGTGCGGATCCTGCGCGGGCGGCCGGTCGAGGGCGAGGAACTGGACCTGCTGGTGGATCCGGGCCGGCCGATCCCGCCCGCCTCGACCAAGGTACACCACATTACAGATGCGATGGTTTCCGGTGCCCCGGATATCGCCGAAGCAGGCCGCCGCCTGCACGATTTCGCGCGCGACGCCGTTCTGGTCGCCCATAACGCGCCTTTCGACATGGCGTTCCTGCGCAACGACGCCGGCCGGATGGGGGTCACCTGGGATCACCCCATCCTCGACACGGTGTTGTTGTCGGCTGTGCTGTTCGGACCGGGCGAGTTGCACACGCTGGATGCGCTGTGCGACCGGCTGGACATCCGGATCGCCCCCGAGGATCGCCACACCGCGCTGGGCGACGCCCGCGCCACGGGACTGGCGCTGTGCCGGATGCTGCCGATGCTCGAGGCGCGCGGCATGAAACGGTTCGGAGACGTGATCGCCGAAACCCGGCGGCACGGGCGGCTGCTGGAAGATCTCAACTGATCGACCGCTTGACACCGCACGGCGGGGCAAGGCATGGCTGCGCGGCACTTCGCCCGCCACCGCCACGGACCCCGGCCCATCATGCCCGACGACAACCTGATCCCCGGCCCCGACACCGAGCGCGCATTCCGCGACGCGCTGGGCTGTTTCGGAACCGGTGTCACTGTGGTCACGACACGCACCGAAACCGGGCCGCTGGCGATCACGGCCAATTCCTTTGCCTCGGTGTCGATCGAACCGCCGCTGGTGCTGTGGTGCCCCGCGCGACAGTCGGAACGGCATGACCTGTTCACTGCGGCCGACCGCTTCGTGATTCACGTCATGGCCGAAGACCAACAGGCAACAGCCGCGCATTTCGCCCGGACCGGCCATGATTTCAGTGGTATCGACTGGACAGAGAATGCCGACGGGTTGCCGCATCTGGCGGGTGCGCTGGCGCGGTTCGACTGCACCCGCAATGCCGTGCATGACGGCGGCGACCACTCGATCATCCTGGGCGAGGTGCACCGGTTCTGGCATCGTGCCGGATCGGGGCTGATGTTCAAGCGCGGACAATATGGTGGGTTCGCCGGGCTGATCTGAGGGTCAGGACCCCGTCAGCCAAGCCCGGATACCCCCTGACAGAAGTGGCCGGAAATAGGCAATCGCCCGGCCATCGGGGGCATCGGGCCCCGTCCAGGGCGCAATGCCGTGCAGGATATGCCGGTCGAGCAGGATCGCTTCGCCCGGTTTGGCTGCGATCTCGAGCCGCTCACAGCTGTCGAACACCTGGCGCCGGACGGCTGTGTAGGTCGCCGTGATATCGGTATCGGCCCAATGGGCGGGATCTTCGCCCTCCAGCGCCACGGCAAGTGCCTGGCGTATGATTTTGTGACTGCCATCCCAAACCACCAGCGGCGCAGCACCCGACGGTGCGACGTTCAAAGGCAGCCCGAGGATAAAGCCATGCGGTTCGCGGATGAAACGCCGCCGCTCCGGACCGTCGACCAGCAAGCCGTCCACATGGGCCGCGTCACGGTTACGGCGATAACGAAACGCGGCATCGGTTTCCCCGGCACGGGGCCGCGGATACCCCGGCCAAACCACCGACATCTGCCCCCGGTGCAGCGGCGGCAA
>CAYGNB010000265.1:0-4721 GCA_964351135.1 uncultured Rhodobacterales bacterium
CGGCACAGCGACATCTTTGTCGGTGTGCGTCAGCGCGGCGTGGTCCTGGGGTTGGAGTTCGATCACCCCGAGGGCGCCGTAGCGGTGTCGCGCGCGCTTTATGAAAACGGGGTCTGGGCGATCTTTTCGTCGCTCGACAAACGGGTTCTTCAATTCAAGCCGGGGGTCGTGCTTGATGTCGGTCTTTGCGAGGAAATCCTCGACCGGTTCGACGCGGCCATGCCCCGGGCACGGCAACTCCTGAAATCTGGCAGGCGGGCGGCATGAACGAACAGGTGACGATCGAGGCCCCAAGGCTGGAAGTGCCGGATCGCGCGCTTTCGAGCGCGCGGATGAAGGTCGGCCGCGCTGCCTGGGCCGCGCGCTACTACAAGACTTTCAGTCGTGAGTCGGTCCTGAAGATTGCCGAGGCCGTGGCGCGCGCGGGTTACGAAAAGGCAGACCGGTTCGCCGATCAGGCCGTTGCCGAAACCGGCTATGGCGTGGTCGAACACAAGGCGATCAAGAACAAGCTCTGCACCCACGAATTGCTGGACTATTACCGCGACATGGATCTGGTGACGCCCCGGATCGACGAGGCGCGCAAGATTGTCGAATTGCCGAAGCCGGCGGGCGTGGTCTTTGCGCTCGCTCCGGCGACGAACCCGGTGGCGACCGTGTATTACAAGGCGATGCTGGCGATCCTGAGCCGCAACGCGATCGTTCTCAGCCCGCATCCGGTGGCCAAGGCGGTTTCGGTCGCAGCGGCGCAGCATCTGGCCGAGGCGGCGGAAGCGGCCGGCGCGCCTTCGGGGCTGATTCAATGCATCGAAGAGCCATCGGTTCCGCTGGTGCAGGACATCATGTCGTCCGACCGGATCAACGTGATCGTCGCCACCGGCGGCACCGCGATGGTGCGCGCGGCCTATTCCTCGGGCAACCCGGCGCTGGGCGTCGGTCCGGGCAATGCGGTGGCCTATGTGGATCCGACCGCGAAGGTCGATGCCGCAGCCCGCTGTCTGGTTGAAAGCAAGAGTTTCGACAATTCGATCCTGTGCACCAATGAAAGCGTGGTGCTGACGCTGGACAGCAACCGTGGCAACATGGAACGCGCGCTGCGTTCGGCGGGCGCCCATGTCTGCAACGAGGCCGATACAACACGGTTGCGCGATTACCTGTTCGGCGGCAAGGGCTTCACCCTCGAAGCCATCGGGAAAAGCGCCACATGGATCGCCGAGCGTGCGGGCATTCGCGTCGCTCCTTCGGCCCGGGTGCTGGTGCCGGTCGTGGCCTCGCCCGGCCAGGACGATCTGCTGTTCAAGGAAAAGCTCTGCCCGGTGCTGACGCTGACATCGGCGGTGGATTTCCAGCAGGCGCTGACCTTTGCCCGTCACACCACGAAACGCGGCGCCGGTCATTCCGCCGCGTTCCACGGCGAGGATGGGGCACGGCTGGCAGCCTTTGCGCAAGAAGTGCCGGTCTATCGCGTTGTGGTGAACGCCCCCTGTTCTCAGGGCGCCGCCGGTTTTGCGACGCACTTGCCGCCATCCTTCACGATCGGGACCGGCTTTGCCGGGCGTTCCTCGATTGGCGAAAACGTGGGGCCGCAACATTTGGTGCAGTGGACACGGATCGCCTATGGCAAGGACGTGCCCGCCGATCTGAATGGGATCGACCTCAATGCGCTGTCAGCGGGCTCTGCACCGGCGCCGGTGCCGGGCTATGAGGTGCCGCCGCCCGCACAGGCCGCCAATCGGGGCGACTTCAACCGCGACGATCTTCGCCAGCTGATCCTGGAAGAACTGCGCAGCCTGCGGGGAGATGTGAAATGACCGATCTGCGGGCATCCATCTTCATCGACCAGCTTCAGCCGCAAACCCTGGCCTATATCTCGACCTGGATGCGGGGGACGCTCCCGCGGCTGCGCATGGCCGCGCAGATCGTCGAGATCGCGCCGGGTCTGGATGTCGAGGCGCTGACCGACACCGTGTTGAAGAGCGCCGATGTGCGTGCGGGGCTTCTGGTGGTCGAGCGTCAGTTCGGCACGCTTCAGTTCCATTCGCATTCGACCGCCGAGGTGCAATCGGGTGCGGCGGCAATTCTGGAAACGCTCGGCAAGACGACCGACGATGTCGCGCCGCCCAGGATCCTTGCGTCGAAACTGGTGACCAATGTCGGTGACCAGCACGCGTTCCTGATGAACCGGAACAAGCTGGGTTCGATGGTGATCGGTGGCGACAGTATCTATCTGCTGGAATGCCAATCCGCAGCCTACGCCATTCTCGCTTGCAACGAGGCCGAGAAGGAAGCGGATGTGAAGCTCATCGACATGCGGATGATCGGGGCCAACGGGCGGCTCTATCTCGCGGGGACCGAGGCCGATGTCCGCAATGCCCGGAATGCGGCGGAAAGCGCTTTGCGTGATGCGGGAGCAGCATGATGTCCAGCCTTCGGGACGAGATTCGCGCGATCCTGCGCGAGGAAATCTCTGCGCTCATGGCCGAGCCGCGCCCGGCTGGGCCCGAGACAGAGAGGGTGCGTATCGCATCCAGCGCCGAGCTGAACCGTTTTGCGCAGGATCTGGTGCGGCGGGCGTCGGACCCGGATTTCGCGGCGCGGGTGTCACGCGGCGAGATCGTATTCGAAATGACCGGCGCAACGCCCATGCCTGCGCCGCTGGTATCGAGCCCGCCCCGGGTTGTGCCCGAGGCGTTCGACAAACCGCTGATCACGGAACGCGACATTGCCGGTCTCGGCAATTCGGCGCGCAGCCTGCGGATCTCGGCCCGCAGCCGGCTGACGCCGCTTGCGCGCGACGAGGCGCGGCGGCGGGGCATCAGGATCGAAAGGACTGAGACATGATTCAGGGTCGCGTCATAGGCAAGATCTGGTCGTCGCGCCGCGTCGCGTCGCTGCCGCCCGGAGCGTTGCTCGAGGTTGAAACCGACGGTGGCGGCAGGCTGATCGCCTTCGACCCGCTGGGCTGCAACACCGGCGAGGCGGTGCTGATCACCCAAGGATCGGTGGCGGCAGGATATTTCACGGGCAAAACCGCCCCGGTCGATGCCCTGATCATCGGCTCAATCGACGAAACGAACGAAGTCAACTCATGAGGAAATGAACCATGGCTAATCTGGCAATCGGTATGATCGAAACCAAGGGATACGTGCCCGCGCTGTCGGCCGCGGATGCGATGGTCAAGGCGGCCAACGTGGAGATTGTTGCGCGCAACGAAGTGGGGGGGGGACTGGTCTCGGTCGTGGTCCGCGGCGACGTTGGCGCCGTCAAGGCCGCGACCGAAGCCGGCGCGGAAGCCGCCAGCCAGGTCGGCGAAGTGACCGCTGTCCACGTCATTCCGCGCCCACATGCGGATCTGGGCAAGCATTTCTCCGCCGCGGCGGCGAAGTAATCGGCGAAACCGCAGGGGAAGAAGGTAACCGCAGATGACGGAATTACGCGTCTACTTGCCGATCGAGGATTTGCAGCCGCAATTCGCGGCCTACCTGTCCTCGCCCCTGCGCGCCCGCGCCTATCCGCCGTTCCGGGGTCAGAATTCGCTGATCATCGAAGTGGCGCCGGCACTGAGCATTCACCGGATCACGGACCTTGCTCTCAAGACCGCCCCGGATATGGAGCCGGGCATCCTGTTCACCGAACGGCAGTTCGGCCTGCTCGAGCTTCATGCCGACGACATGGCCGATCTCGAGGCGGCGGGCAAGGCGATCCTGAAGGGGATCGGGGCCAAGCCCGGCGACCAGCTCGCGCCGAAGGTTCTGTATCACGACATTATCGAGGATCTCTCGGACCAGCACGCCATTATACTCAATCGCTCGCGCGACGGATCGATCCTGGTGCCGGGGGTGGCGCTGCTGATCTACGAAATGACGCCAGCGCTCTTTGCCTGTGTGGCGGCAAACGAGGCCGAGAAGGTCGCGCCCGGCGCGACGATCAACGATGTGCAGATGATGGGAGCGTCGGGCCGCGTGTTCATGTCCGGGACACTAGAGGAAATGACACGCGCCAGGGACCGTATCACGGAGGTGCTCCAGGGAATCGAGGGCCGCTCCGGCTGACCGGAGCGCAAAAACAAGAGGGAAAACCCCCAGGAAAAGACACAACTGACAGGAGGTTAAGAAAATGACCAAAGGACTATCCAGAAGGCAGTTCGTCGGCCGTACAGCGGCGCTGGCGGGTTTGGCTGCCGCCGGACCGATGAGCCCCGCCTTTGCGGCGCGCAATGACCGGATGAACATTCTCTGCTGGGAAGGCTACAACTCGGATCAGGTGCTTGGCCCGTTTCGCAGTGCCAACTCGGGCGCGACCGTGCGCGCCGAGAGCGGCACATCCGACCCCGACATGATCAACAAGCTGCGGGCCGGCGAAACCTCGGTCTGGGATCTGATCAACGTCAACCAGCCCTGGGCTCGCGACCAGCTTTATCCCGAGGGGCTGATCAAGCCGCTCAACAAGGACCGGTTCGCGCCGTATTTCGAAACGATGCTGCCGGAATTCGCCGAATATCCGCTGGCCTTTGCCGATGACGGCGAACTGATCGGGATGCCGCAGCGGTATGGGCCGTTCAGCTTCGTGGTGAACACCGATGTCATCAGTCGCGAAACGGCCGAGGATCAGGGCTGGAACCTGTTCCTCGATCCCGCCATGAGCGGCCGCTATGGCGTTCTGACCTATGACAACTGGAACGTCATCCATATGTGCCTGACCGCCGGGCTGAACCCGTTCGC
>CAYGNB010000266.1:0-4716 GCA_964351135.1 uncultured Rhodobacterales bacterium
ATTGCGTCGAGCAGGTCAAGCAGCACCCCCACATGCATGTCGGGTTCGAGCATGCCGGCGGTGCATTCGGCGGCCTCCCCGCCCACGATCTCGTCCGCCTTGGCGCGCATTTCGTCCTTCACGTGGGTACGGAAGTGCATGCGGGTGCCGTTCCACCAGACATAGAAAGGCTGACCTTGATCGTTGGCGCGCTTGATGAAATCGATGGCCGCGGCAATGGTTTCCTCATCGACGGTTTCCATCCGCTTCTTGGAGAGCGGGCCGGTATCCTCGATCTCGCCATCGGCCGACGACTTGATCACGCCGCGCGGTCCAAAGGTCTCGCGGAAGGTCGAGCCATCTGCGGTCTGCATATCGCCCGGATAATCCTCGTTCTCCGGCTCTTCTTCGGCGTTCAGATGGTAGAGATTGCCAAAAAATTCGTCGAAACCGTGGTTTGTCGGCAGGTGCTCATCCTTGTCACCAAGGTGATTCTTGCCGAATTGGCCCGTCACATAACCTTCTGCCTTGAGCAGCCCGGCGATGGTCGGGTCCTCTTCCTGCATACCGAGTTCCGCGCCCGGAAGGCCGACCTTGGACAGCCCTGTCCGGAAAACCGATTGCCCCATGATGTAGGACGACCGGCCTGCAGTGCAGGATTGTTCACCGTAATAGTCGGTGAAGATCATGCCCTCAGTGGCGATCCGGTCGATATTGGGGGTGCGGTACCCCATCATGCCTTTGGTGTAGGCCGAGATGTTGGACTGGCCCACATCGTCCCCCCAGATCACCAGGATATTCGGTTTATCCTGGGCCCAGGCCGGCATGACGAAAAACATCGTCGCCGAGGCCGCGACCAGGCCTTTCAGCCTCGGCAGTGTGCAGCGCAATGAGTGTCTGAAGTTCAACATGTAATACTCCCTGTTGATGTTACTTCGGTTTGATCATGAAGAAATATTGATCGCATCCGGCATGCGGATGAATCTGGCGGCGGCAATCGATACACCACAATTAGCAATCCGATGGCTTTCCGCTCATGGATATGTGTCCAGCCTCGACGCCTTACTCCCGTCAACTTTGGTAGCGCCAACTTTGCAAGTTAGGCGAGTCGATGCAACCGCCTACACCTTCCTATACGCTGAAACGCCCCGCCCTCAATCATTCGACACCGGCGCGACAACGGACGAACCGGTTCGGGCGCCACGCAGTGACAACCGCAGCCTACCAAATATTCCCTTGAATTTAAAAGGATATTATTTGCCTTGATACGCTAAGGCAGTTGTTTCCGGCGAGGCTATTGAAAAATACCAACCGGTTGGTATTATAACGCTATGCCCAGACCGACCAAGCACCAACCCGAACGCGGCAACGCACGCACCAGGCTCCTGGATGCGGCTCGCGATGTGATCAGGGCGCAGGGTTTTGCCGCCACGACGGTCGACGACCTCTGCCGCGCGGCCGGCGTGACCAAGGGCGCATTCTTCCACCATTTCGAAAACAAGGAGGCACTGGGCGTTGCCGCCGCCGCCTATTGGGCCGAGACGACATCTGCCCTCTTCGAAAACGCGCCCTACCACGATCATGACGACCCGTTTGATCGGCTGATCGGATATATAGAGTTTCGCAAGACCATCATCGACGGGGATCTCGCCGGGTTCACCTGCCTCGTCGGCACCATGACACAAGAGGTGTACGATTCGCACCCGGCGATCCGCGATGCCTGCGCCGCAAGCATTTTCGGCCACGCCACAACGCTGGAGCCGGACATCGCCGCCGCCATGACGGCGCGCGGGATCGACGACGCGGACTGGACGCCCGCCAGCCTGGCCGCCCACACGCAGGCGGTGCTGCAAGGCGCCTTCATCCTCGCCAAGGCGACCGGCGAACGCGCCATCGCGCGCGACAGCGTCGATCATCTGAAACGATACGTGTTGCTTCTCTTCGGTGCAGCACCGCGCGCCGACGCCACGGCGTCAGACAAGACAAACGGAGGAACATTTGATGACTGAACAAGAATGCGCCGACCCGACCAAGCCAGAGCATGTTCTGACGCTCGAACGTGTCCTTGACGCTCCGGCGGACAAGGTCTGGCGCTGCTGGACCGAACCGGAACTGCTGCACCAATGGTTCTGCCCGCAACCCTGGCACGCCAGCAACGTCAGGATCGACCTGCGCCCCGGCGGAGAGTTCTCATCGACCATGAATGGCCCCAATGGCGAAGCCTTCGACACGATGGGTGTTTTTCTGGACATCGAGCCGCAAAAGAGGCTGGTCACGACAGACGCGTTCCGCCCCGGCTGGCTTCCCAGCGGCCGCGCTTTCATGGTGGCCGAAATGACATTCGACGCCACTGCGGATGGCCGTACCCGTTACACCGCACGCGCGATGCACTGGAGCGCGGAAACATTGAAGGAACACGAGCAGATGGGGTTTCACCAAGGCTGGGGCAAGGCCGCCGAGCAGCTTGAAAAACTGGCAAAGTCACTCTGATCCAAAGGAGAACGCATCATGGAACCGACGATCTATCTCTTTTTCAACGGCAACTGCCTCGAGGCGATGACCCGCTATGCCGACGTTCTTGGTGGCGAGATCGGCGCTGTCTTTCGCAACGCCGATGCGCCCGATCCGGACAGCCGGATGCCGGGCGGCGATGACATGGTCATGAATATGAGCATGACACTGGGGAACGCGACAATCATGGCGTCCGACAGCCCCGATGCGATGTATAGCAAACCGCAGGGTTTCAGGGTGTCGATCGCGCCCACATCGCGCGCCGAGTTCGATCGCATCCACGACGCCCTTTCCAACAGCGCGCAATCAATCGAAATGCCGCCTGCCGAAACGTTCTGGGCCGAGAGGTTCGCCATGTTTACAGACAGATACGGTACGCCGTGGATGCTGAACTACGAGGGCGACAAGGGATCCGACTGAACAAAACAACTTCCACAGGCGACGTCGTTCGCCTTGAAATGCGCCACCGCCCCGTGACCCCGATGAGGAAACCGGATTGCTATACCTTACGACGGGTCTTTGAGGGTCGCCCCCCGTGACGCAAGGAAGAACAGCCATGACCAAACTCGTGACCTGTCTGTGGTTCGACCACGGCGAAGCCGGCAAGGCGGCCGAATTCTATGCCGCCACGTTCCCCGACAGCCATGTCGGCCGCACAAATGCGGCGGCGGCTGATTATCCCGGCGGGCAGGAAGGATATGATCTGACGGTTGAGTTCACCGTGCTCGGCCGGTCGTTTCTCGGCATGAACGGCGGCCCGCATTTCAAGCCGAACGAAGCTGTCAGCTTCATGGTATTGACAGAAGATCAGGAGGAAACCGACCGTTACTGGACCGCCGTCATCGGCAATGGCGGCAGCGAAAGCGCCTGCGGCTGGTGCAAGGACCGCTGGGGTTATTCGTGGCAGATCACGCCGCGGCGGCTGATCGAACTGACCACCGCGCCGGACCGCGACAAAGCGAGACGTGCGATGAAGGCGATGCTGACGATGACCAGGATCGACATCGCCGCGATCGAGAGAGCGGCTGCCGGCCCGGATTGAGATGCGCCGACAGGCGCTCAACGTAACCGAATTCAACAAGGAGAAACACGATGTCCTATATCGACGGTTTTGTCATGGCGGTCCCGACCGCCAACAAGCAGAAGTTCATCGAGCACGCAGAGCAAGCCGACACGGTGTTCAAGGAACTCGGCGCTCTGCGCATCATCGAATGTTGGGGCGACGAAGTACCCGACGGCAACCTCACCGATTTCCGCAGAGCAGTCCAGGCAACGGCTGACGAGACAGTGGTGTTTTCGTGGGTCGAATGGCCCGACAAGACAACGCGCGACGCCGCCATGGGCCGTATCGAGGAGCTGATGAAAACCGATGACCGGTTCAACCCGGAAAAGAATCCGATACCTTTCGACGGCAAACGGCTGATCTACGGCGGGTTTTCCCCCATCGTAGATATGTAGCAGGATATCCCGCCGCCCCGCCCCGAAAATCAAACGCCGTCCAGGCCGAGGTTTAGAGGCGGTTGACCGGTGACGAGACAAAAGTCAGGGATATCGGAAAAGGTACTCCCTCGTCGAGCGGCTCCTGCGCCCCCGGAAATACGGATGCGCCTAGCGCTCCATTGCGCCTTTGCCTGCAAAGATCTTTTCGCGGAACTTCTCGATACGGGCCACGCGGGTTGCAGATCGCTTGGCCTGATTAATGTTGAACATATAGCTTCTCTGCCGGCCCGGGGTCAGCGCGTGAAATGCCTCGGCCAGTTCCGGGTCGACATCCAGAGCGTCGCGTAGCTCGTCGGGCATTTCGATCTCGCTCCGGGCCTTTGGCGGCTTCGTGCCCGCCTCGGCATGAGCCATCAACTGTCCTAGATAGGCCCGGATCACCGGTTCCATCTCACACGTTTGGCACACCTCCGTAAAACGGATCATCCCCGGCGTCCGGCTGTTCGGCCCTTGCGGTTCCAGCACGCCTTCGGTGTCGTTCAACAGGCCGGGATTCATGAAGCTCAGCCGGAAGTCGCCCCGGAATGCCGCGAGGAGCGCGATGTTGCGTCCCGCATGCATGTAGGTGGGATGCGCCCATTTCACTGTCTCTTCCAACCCCATGTCGAGGCAGATGCGGCGCAGGTGGTTGAGGCCGCCGATCCATTGCCGGATTGAACAGTCGGGCGTGGCAAAGCGGTCGCATCGGCCACATCCCTTGGTGAAGAAATCGTTGGCGTCGGTAAT
>CAYGNB010000267.1:0-4672 GCA_964351135.1 uncultured Rhodobacterales bacterium
GGCCTTGCGGAATATCTCGATCATGCCGGGGGTGACATCCAGCCCGCGCGCCTCGAGCACCATCGGCACGACCGCCAGCCGGCCCATCAGGTCGTCGCGCGTATCCTCGGCGGCCCGCCACATGCCCGCATGCGCGGGCAAGGCGCCATAATGGCTGCCGACGGCTTCAAGGCAGTCACACATCAGATTGAAATGCTTGGATTCCTCATCCGCAGATTTCACCCAGTCATCATAGAACCCCATCGGCATCGGCGTTTGAGTAAAGCGGGCGATGATATCCCAGTGCAGGTCCACCGCGTTCAGTTCGATATGCGCGACCGCATGCAAGAGCGCCAGCCGGCCCGCAGCCGAACCGGGGCGGCGGCGCGGGACGTCGCGTGGTGACAGCAGTTCGGGCCGGTCGGGCCGGGCCGGATGCAACGGCGGGTCGGCCCGACCGACAGGGATAGGAACGGCTCCGGGTTCTCGCGACGCTTTCCAGGCCGCCGCGTGACGGCGCGACAGCGCAGTTTTCGCGCGGCCATCCGCCGTGGTCAGCACCTCGGTCGCCATCTGCGCCAGCGAAAGCATCACGATCCGCGCACCGCCTCGAGCACGGCATCGACATGACCGGACACTTTCACCTTGCGCCATGCCCGCGCGATCCGGCCGTCGGCGTCGATCAGGAACGTGGCGCGTTCGATGCCCATGAAGGTTTTGCCGTACATCTTCTTTTCAACCCAGACGCCGTAGTCCTCGCAGGTAGTACCGTCGGCATCGGAGACCAGCGTCACGGTCAGATCGTGCTTGGCGACAAAGCGGTCATGGCTGGCCATGTTGTCCTTGGACACACCGACAACGGTCGCACCGGCGGCGTCGAATTCGCCGAGGCGTTCGGAAAACCCGACCGACTCGGTGGTGCAGCCCGGCGTGTTGTCGCGGGGATAAAAGTAGAGCACCACCTTGCGGCCGCGAAGATCGGACAGGCGCAGATTGCCGCCACCGGTGCGTGGCAGGTCGAAATCGGGGGCGGGAGAGCCGGGTTCGAGCATGAATCCTCCTTCCGGTTGGCAGGTCAGGGGTTTCATACTAGACCGCCACGGGCAAGATGAAAGACATGCACCCGCAGGACCCGGAAGATCAACAGGAACTCCCCGTGCGTCGCCGCCGCGTTTTACGCCGTGGTCTCGTGGCGGGGCTGGCGGTGTTTGTGTTGTTCGCGGCGCTGGCGCTTGCGGCGTTGTCGCTGCCGGGACGGGCGATCTCGGCACCGGATTGGCTGATGACGCGGGTCGAGGCGCGGGCCGAACGCAATCTCGGCGGGCTCAGGCTGGATTTCGGCGATGCGGCTCTGGTGGTCCGGCACGGGTGGCGGCCGGCATTGCGGTTGCGCGACGTGGAACTGTCCGCCGCTGACGGCACCCGGGTGGCGTTGCTGGAGCGGGCCCGGGTCAGCCTGTCGCTGCGGCCGTTGTTGCGCGGGCGCGTATTGGCCAAACAGATCGACCTCGGCGGTCTCAACGTGGTCCTGCGGCGCGACGCCGACGGCAACCTGTCCCTTGCCTTCGGCGAAAACGCGACACCGGTGGATCAGGGCCGCAACCTGCCGGAACTGATCGAGGAATGGGACGGGGTGCTGGATGGACAATCATTCGCCGCGCTGACGCAGGTTTCGGTGCAGGGGGTTCGGTTGCGGCTGGAAGATGCGCGCGTCAACCGGGACTGGACCCTCGATGACGGGCGGCTGCAACTGGACAGAGACGGTGCACGATTGCGGCTGGCTGCCAGCTTTGCCGTGCTGTCTGGTGGCCGCGTCAGTACGGTCGAGGCCAACTATACCAGCCGTATCGGCGATCTGGCCGCTGAATTCGGGGTGTCGTTCAGCGATGTGGATGCGCCGGACATCGCCGCGCAAAGCCCGGTGCTGGGATGGCTCGATGTGCTGCGTGCGCCGATATCCGGCGCGTTGCGTGGCAGCGTCGATGGTGGCGGTTCGGCAGGCCCCGTTTCGGCCACGTTGCAGATCGGCGCCGGGGCGCTGCAGCCCACTGACGCCACCCGACCGGTACCGTTCTCAGGCGCGCGCAGCTACTTTACCTTCGATCCGCGGATCGGAGCGCTGGTCTTTGACGAATTGTCGGTGGAAAGCGACTGGATTACCGGCAGCGCGGAAGGGACAGCCGTTCTGTCGGGTATCGAGGCGGGCGCGCTGAGCGGGCTCGACGGGCAGTTCACGTTCCGGGGGCTGCGGCTGAACCCGGATGATAGCTACGACGATCCGCTGGCTCTGGATGGCATGACCACAGATTTCCGGCTGGACCTGAACCCGTTCCGCTTCACACTGGGCGAAGCGCTGGTGACGACGCAGCACGAGCAGTTGCGGGCCTGGGGGGTGCTGGATGCGAACCCAGAGGGCTGGCACCTTGCCCTGGACGCGGAAATGGATCGGCTGGCGACCGAACGGCTGCTTGTGCTCTGGCCGCAGCGCGTCGCGCCAAACCCGCGACGATGGGTGGCTGAAAACCTGCATGCCGGCGACCTGAGCGATATCGATTTCGCGCTTCGCCTGGCGCAGGGAAACACGCCCGTGATCCACGCCGATTTCGGGTTCCGCGATGTCACTGCGAGGTTTCTGAAAACCCAGCCGCCTGTCACCAACGGCGCCGGCGCGGCGAGCCTGACCGGCAATCGTTTCGTTGTCTCGGCCACCGGGGGGCAGGTCACGGCCGAACAGGGCGGAGTGCTGGATATCGCGGGTACCTCCTTTATCGTGCCCGATGTGGCGGTCAAACCCGCGACCCCCGGACTGGTGCGCCTGAAGGCAGAAGGCCCGATCACCGCCGCCCTGTCGTTGCTGAACCGCCCGCCATTGTCAGTAATGGACAAGACGCCGCTGCCGGTCGACATGGCCGACGGACGGCTTCGCGCCGAGGGTACCATCGCGTTCCCGATGAAGAAGAAGGTGCCGTTCGAGGATCTGGAGTTCCACTATACCGGCGATCTGACCGAGGTGCGATCCGATGTACTGGTGCCGGGGCATGAGGTGAGCGCCCGCGTCCTACGGATCGAGGGCGATCAGGGGGCCGTGCGGATCGAGGGCGATGGGCTGATCGGCGAATTGCCGGTCTCAGTGGCCTGGCGGCAACCGCTGGGCAAAAGCGCCGCTGGGCAAGGCAGCACTGTCAAAGGTACGGTTGAGTTGTCCCCGCGCGCAATCGACACGTTCAAGCTGGGCCTGCCGCCGGGGTCGGTGGCCGGCAAGGGGCAGGGCGCATTCACCCTGGATCTGAAACCCGATACGCCGCCCGCGCTCACGCTCAACTCGGACCTGCGGGGGGTGCGGCTGTCGCTGGGGTCGCTGGGCTGGTCGAAATCCGCAGGCACGGCAGGACGTCTGGACCTGACCGCCAGGCTGGGCGACCGGGCCCGTGTCGACCGGCTGGAACTGGAGGCGCCGGGGCTTTCGGCGTCGGGGCGGGTCACGGCGCGGGCTGGCGGCGGGCTCGACCGCGCGGTATTCGACCGGGTCAGGCTGGGCGGTTGGCTGGATGCAAAGGCGGAACTGGTGGGGCAGGGCAACGGGCCGCCGATCATCCGGGTGCATGGCGGGCAGATGGACCTGCGCCGCGCCAGCTTCGGTGGCGGTTCGGGGGCCGGGTCGTCGGGGCCGCTGGACGCGGCACTGGACCGTCTGCAGATCACCGATACCATCGCGCTGACCGGGTTCACCGGAAACTTTGTCACCGCCGGCGGCTTGTCGGGTCCGTTCCGGGGGCGCATCAATGGCGGAGCGGCGGTGACGGGACGGATCGCGCCGCAGGCCGGGCGCAGTGCGATCCACCTGAAATCGGACGATGCCGGTGGCGTGTTCCGCGATGCGGGCATCCTGCGCAACGGGCGCGGCGGCGATCTCGACCTGACCCTGACCCCGGCCAGTAATCCCGGCGAATTCGATGGCCGTCTGGCGGTGCGCAACACCCGCGTGCAGGATGCCCCGGCCATGGCCGCAATGCTCAATTCGATCAGCCTTATCGGGCTGCTCAACGAACTGTCGGGCCAGGGGATCCTGTTCGGCAATGTCGACGCACGGTTCCGACTGGGGCCGAAGCAGCTGACACTGTTCGAGAGCAGCGCTACCGGCGCGTCAATCGGCCTGTCGATGGATGGCGTCTACGACGTGGTCAACGGACGGCTGAACATGCAGGGCGTTATCTCGCCGATCTACATGCTGAACGCGGTTGGCGCGCCGCTGAGCCGCAAGGGCGAAGGGCTGATCGGATTCAATTATACGCTGACCGGAGCGGCGGCATCGCCAAATGTCAGCGTCAATCCGCTTTCTGCATTGGCGCCCGGCATTCTGCGCGATCTGTTCCGGGGTGCGCCGCCGCCCTCGGACGGCAGCCCCGCGCCGGAACCGCGCCGACGCCCGCGATCGCCGTCGGATGACCCGATCGGCGGACGCTGATGCGATCTGCACGACAGTGCTGGCCAAGCCACGCGACTGATCCTATAGCGCCCCCATGAAACTGAGCGATTTCGATTACCCGTTGCCGGACCGGCTGATCGCGACGCGGCCCGCATCGCCGCGAACATCGGCGCGGCTGCTGGTGGCCGAGGGCGATGCGATCACCGATGCGGTGGTGCGCGACCTGGGCCAGTGGCTGCGCCCCGGCGACCGGCTGGTGCTGAACGA
>CAYGNB010000268.1:0-4667 GCA_964351135.1 uncultured Rhodobacterales bacterium
CCGCGCACGAACTGGCTGGCGCGGTGCTTCACCATCGAATACGCCAGCTGGTTCCGGGTTGTATTGCCGGGCATCGCCCGGATGGGGCTGGTCGTGCCGTTAGGGGGCACCACGCTGTTCTTCCGGCGCGACAAGCTCGAGGAACTGGGCGGCTGGGACGCCCACAACGTGACCGAGGACGCGGATCTGGGCCTGCGCCTGTGCCGGGCCGGGTACCGTACCGAGATGATCGACACCGTTACCTACGAAGAGGCCAACTGCCGGCCGTGGCGCTGGGTGCGGCAACGGTCCCGCTGGCTCAAGGGTTTCATGATCACCTGGGCGGTACACATGCGGCAACCACGACAGCTGTGGCGCGATCTGGGGGCGCGGAAATTCTGGGGCGTGCAGGCCTTTTTCCTCGGCACGCTGTGCCAGTTCCTGCTGGCGCCGGTGTTGTGGTCGTTCTGGATGCTGTTCCTGGGGTTGGGTCATCCGGTGGCCGATCTGTTGCCGCCCCCTCTCATCACCGGTTTGATCGGGGTGATGCTGGCGGCGGAATTGCTGACCATCAGCATCGGCATGACCGCCTGTTCCTCTCCCGAACGACGGTTCCTGATGGGCTGGGCGCCGACGATGATGCTCTATTTTCCGCTGGGCACACTGGCCGCGGTGAAAGCCCTTTGGGAGCTTCTGACCCGGCCATATTTCTGGGACAAGACCCAGCACGGGCAGGCCCAGGCCGATCTCCCCCTGGGTTGACGGGGCGGGCTCAGCCGTCGGACGCGTCCTGTTTCAGCCGCGTCATGAACGCCACCGAAATATGATCGCGCAGCGCGGTCTCTGCGCCGCTCTCGTCGCGATCGGCGATTGCAGCCACGATCCGCTCGTGTTCGGCCTGCGCAATCTCGCCCCGCCCCTCGGCCGCCAGCGAGGTCGTGGCCATCAGTGCCATCGACCGGTGCACCAGATCCAGCTGCTGCACCAGATACCGATTGTGCGACGCAAGGTGGATCTGTTTGTGAAACCGTCTGTTGGCCCGCGCCAGCGCGGCCGGATCGCCCACCAGCTCATCATCGGCATCGACCATCTCGCGCAGCACGGCGATCTCCTCGGCATTGGCGTGCCGCGCCGCGAGCCGCGCGGCTAGCCCTTCGAGTTCGCGCCGCACCACATAGAGCTCGGCCATCTGGTTGTGATCGAGCGATGCCACGATCAGCGACCGCCCGTCGCGCGCCAACAACGACTGCGTTTCCAGCTTTTGCAGCGCCTCGCGGATCGGGGTTCGCGACATGCCGAACCGGTCGGCCAGATCGCTTTCCACCAGCCGGTCGCCGGGTTTGAAAACGCCCATGTCGATTGCATCGAGGATCAGCGAATAGGCGTCGGTCGGGCTGGGCTTGGTGCGGGTCATTCTGGGGCTTTCACTGGGCAAGTCGCGGATTGCCCCAATCTAGGGGTCCCGGTACCGGGCGATCAACCCCACACCCGTTGATCCCGTTGCTGGAGCGGCGTAAGACCGACCCCATGCCACGCGCCTCGTTTTCCCATGTCACCTGCTGGGTGTTCGACCTCGACAACACCCTCTATCCACCGCAGGCCCGCCTGTTCGATCAGATCGAAAAACGCATGACCGCCTGGGTGATGCAGGCGCTGGATGTGGACCAGACCAAGGCCGACCGGCTGCGCCGCCACTACTGGATGCACTATGGCACCACGCTCGCGGGGCTGATGCAGGAACACGGGATCGATCCCGGCCCCTACCTGACCGATGTGCATGACATCTCGCTTGATCATCTCGAGGAGGACGCCGAGCTGGCGGCGCGGATCGCCGCACTGCCGGGGCGTCGGATCGTCTATACCAACGCCTGCGCGCCCTATGCCGAACGGGTGCTGGCCGCGCGCGGGCTCGCCGGGAAATTCGACGCGGTCTACGGGGTCGAGCATGCGGATTTCCACCCCAAGCCCAAACGCGACGCCTTCGAGACAATATTTGCGCGCGACGGCGTGACGGCGGACCAGGGCGCAATGTTCGAAGACGATCCCCGCAACCTGGCCGCCCCGCACGCGATGGGCATGCGGACGGTCCATGTGGCGCCGGAACCCCATGAGGCCGATCACATCCATCACCACACCGACAACCTGGCTGAGTTTCTCGGCCGGGTGAGTTGATCCGGCGAAAACACGGGACAGGATGTCGCTTGGCCACAGGCCGGGGCGCGGCCTAGAGTGCCCGCGAGGAGATCCGAGATGAACGACAGCTGCGACATTCTGGTTTCAGGGGGCGGCATTGCCGGGCTGACGGCGGCGGCCACCTTCGGCGCGGCCGGTTTCTCGGTCATCTGTGTCGATCCGGCACCGCCAGTGACCGAACGCGACGCCGAAGGGTCGGACCTGCGCACGACGGCCTTCCTGCAACCGGCCCAAGAGCTGCTCGACCGCGCAGGCCTGTGGGACCGGCTGGCGGATCACGCCGCCCCGCTGCAGGTGATGCGGATCGTCGACGCCGGCGGTGCCGCCCCAGAACCGCGCGTGGTACGCAACTTCAATGCCGCCGACATCTCGGACCGCCCGTTCGGGTGGAACCTGCCCAACTGGCTGCTGCGCCGCGAAATGGTGGCGCGGCTGGGCGAGTTGCAGACCGTGGATTTCCGCCCCGGCACCGCGACCGTATCGCTGTTCACCCGCATGGGCGAGGCACGGGTCGGCCTGAGCGACGGCACCCGCGTCACCGCCCGGCTGGTGCTGGCCGCGGACGGGCGCAATTCGCCGATGCGCGATGCCGCCGGGATCGGCGTCCATACCACGCGCTACGGACAAAAGGCGCTGGCCTTCGCGGTGACGCACCCGGTACCGCATGAAAACGTCTCGACCGAGATACACCGCTCCGGTGGGCCGTTTACGATGGTCCCGCTACCGAACTGGCAGGGACAGCCCTCCTCGGCGGTGGTCTGGATGGAGCACGGACCGCGCGCGCTCGACCTGCTCCGGCTCGACGACCACACGTTCGAGGCCGAAATGACGGAACGGTCCTGCGCGCTTTTCGGCCCACTGAAGCTGGCCTCGCGCCGAACCGTCTGGCCGATCATAAGCCAGCACGCGGACCGGCTGGCAGGCGAACGGCTGGCGCTGATGGCCGAGGCCGCCCATGTGGTGCCGCCGATCGGCGCTCAGGGCCTGAACATGAGTTTGGGCGACCTGCGCTGCCTGCTCGATCTGGCTTCAGCACGGCCCGCCGGGCTGGGCGACGCCGCCATGCTCGACAGCTACCACAAGGCGCGGATCGGAGATATCCGGTTGCGCGTGCGGGGCATCGACCTTCTCAACCGCGCCTCGATGGTCAGCGCACGCCCCTTGCGGGACGCGCGTGCCTTGGGCCTGGGTGCACTCTATTCTCTCCCACTCATCCGACGCACCCTGATGAAGATGGGGCTCGGGATGCGCTGACAGCGTCCCGGGACCACGTTAACGCCAGCGAGGTCGCCCGCCGGGCGGACGAGCGCCGTCAGAACAGCGCGTCGATGGCCGGTTTCAGGCGCGCCAGCGTGCCGGGCACATCATAGAGCTTGTCCAGCCCGAACAGCCCCAGCCGGAAGGTTCGAAAATCCTCGCCCTCGTCGCATTGCAGCGGCACGCCGGCGGCAATCTGCAAACCCAGCGCGGCAAACTTGCTGCCGTTCTGGATCTCGGGATCGTCTGTATAACTGACCACCACGCCCGGCGCACCGAAACCATCGGCGGCCACCGACCGGATACCCTTCTCGCGCAGCATCGCGCGCACCCCGTTGCCCAGATCCCATTGCGCATCGCACAACTTTTCGAAACCGTAGTCCCGGGTTTCCGCCATCGTGTCCCGGAAGGCGCGCAACGCATCGGTCGGCATGGTCGCGTGATAGGCATGTCCGCCGCCCTCATAGGCCGCCATGATCTGCCGCCATTTCTTCAGATCGATGGCAAAGCTGTCCGACTCGGTTTCCTCCAGCCGCGCAACGGCGCGCGCCGACAGCATCACCAGCCCGGCACTGGGCGACGCGCTCCACCCCTTCTGCGGGGCCGAGATCAGCACATCGACCCCGGTTTTGCCCATGTCGACCCAGGCCGCACCCGAGGCGATGCAGTCCAGCACCATCAGCGCGCCGACCTCATGCGCCGCCGCAGCCATCGCCGTCACGTAATCGTCAGGCAGGATCACGCCGGCCGCCGTCTCCACATGCGGGGCGAACACGATCCCTGGCTTTTGCTCCCGGATCGCGGCCACCACCTCGTCGATGGGCGCGGGCGCAAAGGGTGCGGGATGCTCGTTGCCCTGACGCCGCGCCTTCAGCACCGTTGCCTGCGCGGTCAATCCGCCGGTTTCGAAGATCTGGCTCCAGCGATAGGAAAACCAGCCATTGCGCACCACCAGCGCGTTTTCACCACGCGCGAACTGGCGGGCGACCGCCTCCATCGCATAGGTGCCGCCACCGGGAATCAGCGCCACCGCATCGGCCTTGTAGACCTCGCGCAGCATCTCCGAGATGTCGCGCATCACCTGCTGGAAAGCGGCGGACATGTGGTTGAGCGAACGGTCGGTGAACACGACCGAAAATTCCTGCAGACCATCGGGATCGATGGTATCGAGAAGTGCGGGCATGGCGGGCTCCTGTCTGTTTTCGGGCAGGTAACCCGGTTTCATCGGGAAAGGCAAA
>CAYGNB010000269.1:0-4662 GCA_964351135.1 uncultured Rhodobacterales bacterium
CCGCCGACCGTGTTCCAGCCCGCCGCGCCGGTTTACGAAGCCTACCCGCGGACACTGGCCATTCTGAACACGCTGCCCACGCTGTATCAACGCGTTGGCGCGCGGCATGAAACCGAATTTGGCGATGGGCCCGGCAGTATTGCCGGCGGACTGCTTGCCAACAAGACCTGGGTGCGCGTCCACGGGATGAGCGAACGCCTGTCGCCCGAGGTTTCGACCTCTGTCGGAAGCATCGACACCGACATGGCCCGGCTGCAATTCGGCGTGGATTTCGCATCGGAACGCCGGGGAGACGCCATCCTCGTTCTGGGTGTAAATGCGTTTGTCGGCAAGGCGAATTCGGATATCGCGTCCGATTTTGGCAACGGCAGCATCAGCACCGAAGGCTAG
Organism: uncultured Rhodobacterales bacterium; assembly: GCA_964351135.1. GTDB lineage: Bacteria > Pseudomonadota > Alphaproteobacteria > Rhodobacterales > Rhodobacteraceae > Pukyongiella. Next base: position 391 of record CAYGNB010000269.1, read on the forward strand.
GGGTTCGGTTTGTCCGGCACATGGTATGCCGACAACGGAACCTATCTGGACCTTCAGGGACATTACGCCTGGTTCGACAGCGACCTGTCCTCGGACATTCTCGGCGGGCTCGTTACCGGCAATGAGGGCAGCGGATATGCGCTGTCTGCCGAGGTGGGGCGGCGGATCGAAACACCTGGCAGCGGATCCCGGTGGGCTGTGACGCCGCAGGCGCAGCTTGTCTACGGCAAGACCGAGTTCGACAGCTTTACCGGCCCGAATGGCGAAAGCGTGGCGTCGCTGGACAACGAAAGTCTGCAGCTGCGCCTTGGGGTTTCGATGGATCGTCTGTCGGAAAACGGCAGCGGAAACTACAGTCATTTCTATGGCATCGGGAACCTCTATTACGAATTCCTGGATGCGCCGGGTGTTCTTGTCAGTGGCGCCACGCTGGTTTCCGGGGCCGATGACCTGTGGGCCGAAATCGGTATCGGCGGCAACCATGCCTGGGGTGGCGGCCGGTATGCCGTATATGGCGAACTGGCCTATGCCGCGGGTGTGTCGTCGCCGTCGGATGCGGGAAATATCGGCGCGACCGTGGGTCTGCGGATGCGCTGGTAGCCACCACCCGCGCGAGACGTTCGCCGGAACGGCGGAGCAGCAGGTCAAAACGCGCCGCATATTCCCTGCACGGGGTTCAGACGAGGCCGAGCTGAACGGCCCCGCGGCCATCGGGCGCCCTTTGGGATGAGGATGGCAAACAGGGCAATCCCACATAATCCCCACGCAATCTTCAGACAGTGCTCAAGCAGCGCGTTCCGGTGCGGGCTATGTTCTGTTCATCGGGGCACATAATCCCGTTCCAACGTTCAAACCATAGGAGAAAGAAAATGCCTCTTGTCGATATTCAGGTCATCGAAGGTGTGTTCAGCGAAAACGAAAAGGCCGAGATGATCCGCAAGGTGACCGATACGATGGTCGGGATCGAAGGCGAAAACATGCGCGGCGTGACGTGGGTCCGGGTGCATGATGTGCCGAGCGGACAGTGGGGGATTGGCGGCCAGGCGCTGACCGCGAGCGACGTCAAGGCGCTTCAGGCGGGTGGCGGATGACGCCGCCGGACTTGTACATCATGGTCGCGCAGGCACGGCTGCGCGACGTTCACCGGGCCCGTGATCGCGCCCCGCGAACACCGCGCTATCGCGACGCACCGGGCACTGAAACGACCCAATGGTCCCCATCGCATTTTTTGAGCGCATTGCCACGATCGCATAACGGGAATTTCCAGGGCTGATTTTGCGTCATTCGATTTTATCAGGTTCTTGTATTTTTTGTCAGACGCACAGGCCGTGGGAGAGGTCGGGCGCCGGTTGGCGCCCGGCCGCGTTCAGTCGGGTTCGAAAGGGCCGCGCCTAGACCGACACCTTTGCCAGCAGATCATCGCGCCGGGTCGCGTCGCGCGGCGCGTCGTGGATGACCCTGCCACGCTCCAGCGCAATGAAATGATCCCCCAGCCCATAGGCGAAATCAAAGAACTGCTCGACCAGCACGATGGCCATGCGGCCGCTGTCGCGCAGGTATGAAATGACGTCGCCGATCTGCTTGATGATATTGGGCTGGATGCCCTCGGTCGGTTCGTCCAGCAGCAGCAGTTTCGGCTGGATCACCAGCGCGCGCCCGATGGCGAGCTGCTGTTGCTGGCCGCCGGACAGGTCGCCGCCACGGCGGGATTTCATGTCCCTGAGCACCGGAAACAGCTCGTAAATCTCGTCCGCGACGACCCGATCGGATGCGTCGAGGCAGCCAAAACCGGTTTCGAGGTTTTCGCGCACGGTCATCAGCGGAAAGATGTCGCGGCCCTGCGGTACGTAGCCGACGCCCATCCGGGCCAGGACATGGGCCGGTGTGCGGGCGGCCACCTGTGCGCCGTCTATCGCCATCTCGCCGCCAGACCGGGCATGGGTACCCGAGATCGCCTTGAGCAGGCTGGTCTTGCCCACCCCGTTGGTGCCCATCACGCAGGTCACCGCGCCGGCCCGCGCCTCGAGCGAGATGTCGTAGAGGATCTGGGAATGGCCGTAATGCAGGGTCAGATTGTCGATCTTCAGCATGGTCTAGCGCCCCAGATATACGTCGATGACTTGCGGGTCCCGGGTCACGTGGTCCAGCGAGCCCTCGGCTAGGACCGCGCCCTCGTGCAGGACCGTGACCCGGCAGCCGAGGCGGCGGACGAACTCCATGTCGTGTTCGACCACGACAACGGCGCGGGTGCGGGCCGCGGCAACCAGAATGTCGGTGGTCTTTTCACGCTCGGCCGGGGTCATCCCGGCGGCCGGTTCGTCGACCAGCAGCAGGCGCGGTTCCTGCGCCAGCAGCATGCCGATTTCCAGCCATTGCTTCTGGCCATGGCTCAGTTCGCCCGCCGTGCGGGTCAGCTGGTCGGTCAGTCCGATTTCCTCGGCAACCGCTTCGATCCGCTCGGCCCCCCGCGCCGTCTTGCGATAGAACAGCACGTCGAACGGCCCGCGTGGATTGCTCAGCGCCATCGCCAGGTTTTCGCGCACGGTTTGGGCCTCGAACACGGTCGGCTTCTGGAATTTGCGCCCGATCCCCTCGCGCGAGATGCGGCTTTCGCTCATGCCGACCAGCGAGATACCCCTGTCGCCCCACAGCACATGGCCGCTGTCGGGGCGCGTCTTACCGGTCACGATATCCATGAAGGTGGTCTTGCCCGCGCCGTTCGGGCCGATGATCGCGCGCAGTTCGGGTTCACCGATCTGAAAGGACAGGTTGTTGATCGCCCTGAACCCGTCGAACGAAACCGAGACGCCGGAAAGCTCCAGAAGGGTCTTCATGACGATTTCCGCCCCCGTTTGTCGAACAGGCTGCCAATCCCGCCCGGCAGGAACAGCGTGACCGAAACAAAAGACACCGCCAGCAGCACCAGCCACCAGTCGGTCCATCGGATGACGTAGAACCCGAGGTCGATATCGGGGGCCGCGCCGCCGGTGAACCAGCTCGACAGCAGCGATACGAACGCCGCGCCGATCACCGCGCCGTAGAGCCGGCCGCGCCCGCCGATGGCGACCCAGACCGCCAGATAGATCGAGGCGATGGGCGCGATTTCGGCCGGGTTGATGATGCCCGCCTGCGGATAATAGAGCGCACCCGCGATCCCGGCCACGACTGCAGTGAGCGTGAAGACGAAGAGTTTGTAGCTTTCCACATGGTAGCCCAGGAACCGCACGCGCGCCTCGTCGTCGCGGATGGCACGGATCACGCTGCCGAACTTGCCGCGCAGCACCCAGGCAAAGAGAACATACCCCAGCGCGAGCGCCACGGCCGAGGCCCAGAAGAAGGCGATGGAGATTTGCGCCTGCGACACATCCTCGAACCCGGTGATGTTCTGCAGCCCCGAGAGACCGTTATTGCCGCGCAGCCCGCTGTCGTTCTGGAACAGGTACAGCGCCAGCGCGAGTGTCATCGCCTGGGTCAGGATCGACAGGTAGACGCCGGTGACGCGGCTGCGAAAGGCGAGCCAGCCAAAGACCAGCGCCAGCAGGCCGGGCACCAGCACCACCATCATCAGTTGCAGGGTCAGGCTGTGGGAAAACGACCAGATCAGCGGCAGTTCGGACGAGCCCACGACCCCGAATATCTGGTTGGCGATGGCGTTCGTGACCTCGGCATCTGTGGCCGGGATGATGTTGTTGGCGAGGTTCTCGGTGACGATGGCCTCGGTCCGCGAATACATCAGCCACATGCCGATGGCGTAACCGCCCAGCCCGAAAAAGGCGAAATGGCCGAGGCTGAGGATACCGCAATAGCCCCACACCACATCCATCGCCAACGCGGCCAGGCACAGGCACAGGGTCTTGCCCAGCGTCTTGACGTAAGAGGTCGACAGCAGCCCCGAACCGCTGCCTTCGGCCAGGATGGACACGGCCAGCGTGAACAGGCCGAGCGCGGCGAGAAACCACAGGACCGAGGGATTTTGCGCGAGGAATGTGCGTTTCATGGGCGCGCCTTCCTTTGAGGTCGGAACGAGGGGGCGCTGCCCCCTCGCGCTCCCCCGGGATATTTTTCGCAAGAGGAAGAAGGGGCCGGGTTGTGCGGCATTGGCATCGGGTCAGTCTCCGGCGGCACGGCCCTTGAGGGCGACGATGCCCTTGGGCCGGAACTGGATGAAAAGGATGATGAAGAGGATCATGTAGGTCTGCGCCGCCAGCGTGTTGGATGGGTTCAGCCACTCGATCCCCTTTTGCAGGATGCCGATCAGCCCGGCCCCCGCGA
>CAYGNB010000270.1:0-2814 GCA_964351135.1 uncultured Rhodobacterales bacterium
GCGTTCCGGGCCGATCATATTGGCATGATTTTTCAGGATTTCCTGCTCTTCGAGGAACTCGATGCCGTTGGCAATGCGGGTCTCACGGCGCTCTTTCGCGCGCGCGCGGTGCGGGCGCCGTTGCGCGCACGGGCCGAGACGCAACTGGCACGGCTCGGGCTCGACAGCGACGCCCGCAATGTCGCGAGTTTTTCCGGCGGTGAGCGTCAGCGCGTGGCCATCGCGCGGGCGATGGCGGCCCGCGCCCCGATCCTGCTGGCCGACGAGCCTACGGCCAGCCTGGACCGCGCCACCGCAGACCGGCTGATCGACGATCTGGTCGCGCTGGCGCGCGATACCGGCACGACGCTGATTGCGGTAAGCCATGACCTGCGCCTTATCGAACGGATGGACCGGGTGCTGACGATTCTCGATGGCGCGGTGGCCGATGACGAGGCGGCAGCATGAACGCGGTCTGGTCTGAATTGCCGGTGCTGGCGCAGGATATGCTCTGGACGCTGATCCTGCTCCTGCCCGCGCTTGCAGCCGGTGCGCTCACCCTGCGCGGCTATGCGCCCTGGCCCCTGGTACGCGCGATCCTGTGGCGGTTTCGCTGGCCCGCCGCGATGTTCGTGCTGCTCATCGCGATTTCGGTTGGCATGGGCATTGGATTGCTGGCGCAGGAGCGGGGCTTGCGCCGGGGTACAGCACAGGCCGCTGACAAATTCGACCTCGTGATCGCCGCGCCGGGCAGCGAGCTGACGGCGATGTTCGCCGCGGTCTATCTGCAACCGTCCGACATGCCGCTCTTGTCGGGGGCGATCTATGACGAGGTGGCCAACCATGCCGATGTCGGCATCGCCGCGCCGCTCGCCTTTGGCGACAGCTACGGCACGGCACCGGTTATCGGCACGACCGCCGATTTTGTCCGCTATCTCTCCGAGGACCGCGTCGTCGGGCGGCTCTGGCAAACCAGTGGCGAGGCCGTGGCCGGGGCGCTGGTGCCGCTGGAGATCGGCGATGGCTTTATCCCCGCCCACGGCCACGGCGATGCCGCCGATGCCGGGGCTCATGACGGTGCCCATTTGGCCGTGGTGGGCCGGATGGCCCCCACCGGCACGCCCTGGGACCGGGCGATCCTGGTGCCGGTCGAAGCCGTCTGGGAGGTGCACGGTCTGGCCAACGGACACGCGCCCGAACGGGCGGCGCAGATCGGCCCGCCCTTCGACGCTGCCTTTTTCCCCGGCACCCCGGTGATCGTGACCCATTCCGAAGAGCTTTGGGCCAACTACGCGCTGCGCTCGGAATTCACCCGGGACAGCGAAACCATGGCGTTCTTTCCGGGTACCGTGCTGGCCAATCTGTTTCGGGTGATGGGCGATATCCGGCAGGCGATGTCGTTGATGGCGCTGGTCACACAGGTTCTGGTGGCCGCGAGCGTGTTGCTGGGGCTGTTCATCCTGTCGCGCCTGTTCCGACGTCAGATCGCGTTGCTGCGGGCGCTCGGCGCGCCTGCGCGTTTCGTCTTTGCGGTGGTCTGGTCGTTTGGCGCCGTGCTGCTGCTTGCGGGGGCGGCACTCGGGCTCGTCACCGGGCTTGGCGCCGCCACGCTGCTGTCGCGGATCGTGACCGCCCGTACCGATATTCTGGTAAGCGCGCCGCTGGGCTGGAGCGAGCTTCATTTTCTCGCCGGTTTCGTCAGCGTCACGCTGCTTCTCTCGCTCCTTCCTGCCGCCGTGGTGTTGCGCCAGCCGGTGGTTGAGGGGCTTCGCGCCTGAACCGAAAGGGATACCCATGCGCTTTCTTCTCGTCGTTGCGGCTCTCGTTCTGCCGGCTCTTGCCTTGGCGGGGGACGATCATCACCACCTGAGCGAATTGGACGGCTTTCGTGCCGTTCATGCCTGGACCCGCGCCACGACCGGTGACGAGGCGCTGGTCTTTGTCGAGCTGGAAAATCAGGGCGCTGCCGATGTCATGATCGAGGGCGCCGACAGCGAGATCGCCGCGGCCGCCGCGCTGGTCGGCGTTGAGCTGAAGGACGGTACGCAGGTCTATACCGTGCTGCCGCCGCTGCCGGTGCCCGCAGGGCGCGAGATGCACCTCGATCCGGACGGGCTGGCGATCCGCCTGACCGGGCTCAGCCGCGATCTCGCCGAGGGTGACGAATTCCAGATGCATCTCGAAACGAGCCTCGGCGAGATTGAACTGCATGTCGCCGTCGAGGCCGAAGATGCGCATCAGCACAGCCACGCCGGCCACAGCCACTGATCACGCGCTTTCAGGATCTTTCGCCCCGGCGTCGTGTGCGTCGGGCCGTTGCCGCGAGCGGGCTGAAGCCTTTGCGTTAAACGGGATCTTCACGCAGATCGTTGATGGCGGCCCAGACGCGGTTTTCGACATCGGATTTCTTGCCGATCAGCCGTGTGGCGGTGATCGCGATATCCGCGCTGGGCAGAAGATCGTCGACCGGGGCGACATCGCTGCCAGCCGGCAGCAGCGCCAGCATCGTTTCGGGCACCCATGTGACGCCCACATTGCTGGCGGCGAGTTGCAGGGCCGCGACGGTCAGCGCGGTTTCCACCCGGGCGTCGATATGGCGGTCTTGCGGGATGTTCGGCAGGATTTCCGTTTCCAGCAGGCTGCCGAGGAACACGTCTGACGGATAGGCGATGATCGGCAGGTCGTTCCCGCCGATGGTACGACGGATTTCGGCCGTGCAAACCGGCAGGAATTTCTCCCGACTGATCAGTTTTTCCTCGATATATTCCTCGGCCGGTTGCGCCAGTTCGCCGCATGAACGATAGGTCAGGATGAGATCGGCCTCCTTGGTGATCA
>CAYGNB010000270.1:2914-4654 GCA_964351135.1 uncultured Rhodobacterales bacterium
TAATCCTCGATACTGCGCACCCGGCGGGAAAAGGCGGGCTGGGTAAGATAGCGGCGGCTCGCCGCCTGACTCAGCGAACCGCTTTCCAATATGGCGACCACATCTTCAAGCCATTCCAGGCGCATGGCGCTCTCCTAAATCGCATTATGCATGTTGTGCAATTTAGAGGAGAAACTTGGCATTTGAGAAGCTGAAAAACTCAGTGCAGAGTGATGTTCGCAATACCATCGGAGTAGATACTATGCATTTTGCGCGATTTGACCGTGTTCGCCTCGCCCACCTCCCGACACCGCTGGAACCGATGGACAGATTGTCCAAGGCTCTGGGCGGGCCACGGCTCTGGATCAAGCGCGACGATTGCACCGGTATGTCGACTGGTGGCAACAAAACCCGAAAGCTAGAATTCCTGATGGGTGAGGCTCTGGCGCAGAAGGCGGATATCGTCATCACCCAGGGCGCGACGCAATCCAACCATGTGCGCCAGACGGCGGCCTTCTGCGCGCGGCTGGGGCTGGAATGCCACGCCATTCTGGAGGACCGGACCGGTTTTACCGATGACGATTACCGGCAGAACGGTAACGTACTGCTCGACGCGCTGCATGGTGCTACTGTCGAACATGTGGCCGCCGATACCGACATGGTTCAGGCCTGCGAAACGGCCGCGGCCGAACTGCGAGGCAAGGGCAAGTCGCCTTATATCATCCCCGGCGGCGGCTCGAACACGGTTGGCGCGCTGGGCTATGCCAATTGCGCGCTGGAACTGGTCAATCAAGCCAACGAGATGGGGCTGCAGATATCCCGCATCGTCCACGCCACTGGCTCGGCGGGTACGCAGGCCGGTCTCATCACCGGGCTGCGGGCTATCAACGCGGGCATCCCGCTTCTGGGTATCGGTGTGCGCGCGCCGCAAGAGAAACAGGAGGCCAACGTCTTTGCGCTGGCCCAGGCAACCGCGGAGAAGCTTGGTTGCGCGGGCGTCGTCGCGCGTGAGGATGTGGTGGCCAATACCGACTACGTGGGCAAGGGGTACGGCATTCCCAACGATGACACGATCGCGGCGATCGAGATGTTCTCACGGCTCGAAGGTATCCTGCTCGACCCGGTTTACTCCGGCAAGGGCGCGGCGGGTCTGATCGACCTTGTGCGCAGGGGTCAGTTTGCCGATGATCGGAACATCGTCTTTCTTCATACCGGGGGCGCGGCGGGTCTGTTCGGCTATCGCAGCTATTTTCAGGAGCCAAAGCATCTCGCCCTGGCGGCCTGAGACGGCAACTGAAATCTTGGACAAGGATGGGATGGGGTGATGCCGCGCGTCATCGGTATTCTCGGAGGTATGGGGCCGGAGGCGACGATCCTGCTGATGTCGCGTATCCTGGCCCTGACCCCGGCAACGGACGATGCGGATCACATTCCGCTGCTCGTCGACAGCAACACGCAGGTGCCCTCGCGCATCGCGCATCTGATCGAGGGCACGGGCGAAGACCCGACGCCGGTACTGATCGCCATGGCGCGCCGCCTGCACGCGGCCGGGGCCGAGGTGCTGGCCATGCCATGCAACACAGCACACGGCTATTACGCGTCTGTGGCGGCCTCGGTGCCGATCCCGTTCCTCGACATGGTTGCGCTGACCGCCGCGCAGGTGGCCGGCGACAGCCCCGCGGGGCCGATAGGGCTGCTGGCATCGCCGGCTGTGGAAAAGACCGGCCTCTTTGCCGAGGCGCTGGCCCGGCGCGGCCGCGA
>CAYGNB010000271.1:0-4651 GCA_964351135.1 uncultured Rhodobacterales bacterium
GACCGTTCAGTAACTTGCGAAAATCAAACGCCGAGAGGTCAAGAGTTCCTGGAACAAGGTTCTCCTGCAACTCCGGACGCTTCGCGATGGCTGTTCAAGCCTAAGACTTTTAGTAGGTCTGTTTAGTCGGGGGCTGTTTGCCAGGTCGTTCACTTGAGGTGGCGCTGTCGATGAGCGCCTGCAAGCTCCGGCCCGCTAACTCCGCGAAATCGTCACGCCCAAGCGAAGCAATCGGCGGCAATTCGAGTATGTATCGGCTCAATGCAAGTCCCAGAATGTGGGATGACACGAGGGCCGCTTGGGTTTCTGTCAGGCCGGAATCACACGCGAGTCTTGGTGCGACCTGAGACGCAAAGATGCCGCGCATCCGCAATCTGGCATCTTCGTTCGTGGCAGCGGATCTGAGCAGAATCACCAGACCTGACGGCACGCCGTCGGGTTCCCAGACATCGACGAAATGTGCAGCCAGACGCCGCCAGCGCACAGAAGGCTCTATCCCGGAGAGGTCGGGAAGATCGAGATCGAACTCGGCTGCGGCGGTAAACAGCCCGTCTTTGCTGCCAAAGTAGCGGATGATCAGGGCGGGATCGCATTTCGCGTCTTCTGCGATATCGCGCACAGAAGCTCCAGCATAGCCCCGATCGAAAAACAGAACGCGCGCGGCGTCGAGAATACGCTGACGGGTACGTTCGGATTTCGTTCGAGTGAGGCTCTGAGGCATGGCGTCAATGTTTCAACAAGTGTTGACAAATGCAATATCGAAATGTATGTCAACGACTGTAGACTTCTAGCCCGATCGCGATAGGCCCCCAGATGCCTACACCACCCTTCAACACCCTCCAAAAGAAACCGGAGTTGGATATCGTCAACGCGCACCTGCATTTCCCGCAGGTATCTCTGATCGAGCCCAGCCCGTCGCATTTCCTTCACATCGCTGCCGAAATCGACAAGCGGTTACTGCCGTTCCTTCCGAGCAGCCGGGTCAAGCGGCAGGTGGTTGCCAGTGTCAAAGAGCGCTGTGCCGCGCTGTGCGAGGAGCCCGGGGTTCTGGATGCATCGGTGTTTGTCGCCCGGATCATCCCGCCGGGGCAGGGCGAATATGCCAAACAATGCGCCGACCGGCTTCACATCGCACGGTTCGATGTCGCAGTGCTGATCGAATGCGAAAGCGCGGCGGCCCTGCAGCGCGTGCGGCTTCACCCGGCTTGCAAGGATATGGAGCGTGCGATAGCGCAAGCGGCATCCTATGTTCACACCATCACCGCAACGAACCCCAGGCGGATTGGCCCGGTCGATCATCGGCGCCAAGGCGTATTTCTGTTCAACTACTTTGCCGCCGACAGTGTGACGAGGAATATTGGGGTGTGGGACTATACCGCCGGGTGGTTTCAGGCTGAGACCCGTCTCGATAACTCCACCGTGCTGCTTCCAACCCAGCCTGAGAAGTCCCAATACAGCATTATCAACCATTGTCGTTGGGGCCGGCTCACCGACATCCTCCCATCGCTTATCTTCAAGAGGACGTTTCGCTCGTATGTGCTTGAGAATTTTGCCGCCAACAAGGTGGCGGCGATGCCGATCCTTTACCGCTTGGCGTGATCGGGATGAGGGCCTGGCCCTGTTGATATGTTGGAGCTGCCGATGTCCAAACTCGCCTCGATCCTGACGGTCATATCCTCCGTTTTCACGCTATTCGCCGCCGCCATCGTCCTTGCCGGATGGGATATTGCGGCCCTGTTTCTGATTATGAGCGTCTTGGCATTCATGGCATGGATCTGGGCCGGGGACGCCGAGGAAAACGAGGCCAATGGCTTGATGGCGCTGGTCCTTGCAATCGCGCCGCTGTTTCTGGTGCTGTCGACTACACGCTATGCCGGTAATTGGGTGCCGCTTCTGCAAGAGCATTACGCCCGCTGGTTTGCTCCGGATTTCGCCTTCACAGGGTTCAATTGGTTTGTGCTCTTCGTCTGCACTCCTGTTGTGATGATCACGTTCGGCGCTTACCTTCTGAGCCAGCGCACCCCGATCGGAAGTTTCATGGTCTGGTGGAGTGCGCTTTTTGCCCTGGTCGAAGGCGGTATCCAGCTTGCCGGCGGTTTCGCGGGCGGTGCAAATACCATGACGCTCTTATCTGCCCTTGCCGGACTGGCGTTGATCGGGCTCGGCCTTCTGATCCTTCAGCGGCTTCTGCAGCCCAAGGCGGCGGACATCCCAACACCTCCACCGCTCACGGACAGGCAGCGCCTGCTTTGGGCTGCCTTGTTCATCGCCGGTGTCGCCGTCTATGCGGTTACGCTGGTCAACCAGGCCGGTATGCTGCCGGTGATGATCATTGTGGGCTCGATGATCGGCGGCATGGTCGGCTGGTGGCTTACTACCTCTCGGCGCCCTGCCGATCCGGCCTGGTCAGTGCCGCTCTACCTGCTGCTGCTCACCTTGTTCTATATCCATGTCGGAGAAGAGGCCCTGACCAATTTCAACGGTATGATCTCGATCATCAGCGGAAAGGAATGGAGTGACCATGACTTCACCCTCCTCATCGGGCTTGTGGGTCCGGTGGTCTGGTTCTTCGCCGCCTGGAGCCTCTGGCATCGTCAGGCCATCGGAAATTTCATTTTTTGGTTTCTGATCGTCGGCATGATCCTGGGCGAACCCACGCATCTTGTGGTCTTTCCAGTCCGGCTGATGGCGATCCAGGGGATCGGCTATGAATATGCATCGGGCATGTATACCGCGCTGTTTCCGATGATCCCGGCCATAATCGCGCTGGTGCGGATTATTCGGGAACATCGTGGGGACCAGGCGACGTGAAGCGCGCGGTCGCGCTCCTGCCGTTGTTGCTTCTGGCCGACAGAGCATCGGCCCACGGCTTCGGTGGTGCGGGTTTCCTGCATCCGTTGACGGGACTTGACCACATGCTGACCATGGTCGCTGTCGGGGCATGGAGCGCGCAGCTTGGTGGCCGCGCTGTCTGGGCCGTTCCCCTCACCTTCGTCGTTGCCATGGCCATCGGAGGCGCTGCCGGATTATCAGGTATTGCTTTATCGTGGATCGAACCCGCCATTCTCGCCTCCGCCGCCCTCGTCGGCGCGGTCATCGCAATCGACCGCCGTTTCTTTCTTCCGGTCGCCGCCTTGGCCACATCGATCTTCGGCTTCGCGCATGGGTTCGCACATGGTGCGGAGGTCCAGGAACAGACGAACGTCGCCTTCTACGTCGTTGGCTTCCTGATAACGACTGCCGGTTTGCACATTCTTGGGCTCGTCGGAGCAACTTTGGTCCTCGAGTCGCCATCCGGCCGACGGCGCCTTAGGCTGACAGGGTTTGGGATCGTCGGAGCGGCGCTCGGTATGGTTGTTTCAACGGGATGAGCCAAGGGCGAAGTTCGCCAGCCGACACTAAATATTGCCTGAGCTCACATGTTGTTGCCACTGGCTTAGACAGCCGGGTCTTGCCGAATCCAAGAGCAGACCTTCCGAAAGCAGGACCGAATGGCAGCAAAGTCCGCATAGCGGTTGTTGGGATGGACAGAGCTACAGTTCGCGCGGAGGCCCCAAAGATTTCTTCGGGGCCTCAAAGCTTTCTGGGCTGCATGGTGGCTCAGTCTCGCGCCACGACCTGCAAAGGGTTCGGCCGATGGGCGCGGGTCTTGTTCGCAGAGCCGCAGCGGCGGTTACTTGGTTCTGGGGCCGACCATGTTTTCCGGGCGCACGACGCGGTCGAAGGTTTCCTCGTCCACGAAACCCAGCGCGATCGCCTCTTCCTTGAGCGTGGTCTTGTTCTTGTGCGCGGTCTTGGCGACCTTGGTGGCGTTGTCATAGCCGATCTCGGGCGCCAGCGCGGTGACCAGCATCAGCGACTCGCGCATCAGCTTTTCGATCCGGTCCGCGTCGGCCTTCAGCCCGACCACCAGATTGTCGGTGAAGGCGCTCGCCGCGTCGCCGAGAAGCTGCATGGACTGCAGAACGTTATAGGCCATCATCGGTTTGTAGACGTTGAGTTCGAAATGACCCTGGCTGCCGGCAAAGCCCACCGCCGCGTCGTTGCCCATCACATGCGCGCAGACCTGGGTCAGCGCCTCGCATTGGGTCGGGTTCACCTTGCCCGGCATGATCGAACTGCCCGGTTCGTTCTCGGGCAGGATCAGTTCGCCCAGACCGCAGCGGGGACCGGAGCCGAGGAACCGGATGTCGTTGGCGATCTTGAACAGGCTGGCGGCCACGGTCTTCAGCGCGCCGGACATTTCCACCATCGCGTCATGGGCGGCCAGCGCCTCGAACTTGTTGGGCGCGGTGACAAAGGGCAGGCCGGTGATTTCGGCCATGTTGGCGGCGACGGTTTCGCCCCAGCCCTCGGTCGTGTTCAGACCGGTGCCCACGGCGGTGCCGCCCTGCGCCAGTTCATAGATGCGTCCCAGCGCGTCCTTGACCCGCTGGATGCCCATGGCGATCTGGTGGGTATAGCCGGAAAACTCCTGGCTCAGCGTCAGCGGCGTGGCATCCTGGGTGTGGGTGCGGCCGATCTTGATGATGCCGTCGAATTCCTCGACTTTCTTCGCCATCGCGCGATGCAGCTTGTCCAGCCCCGGCAGCAACACGTCGCGCGCGGTCATCGCGGTGGCGATGTGCATTGCGGTGGGGAAGGTGTCGTT
>CAYGNB010000272.1:0-4646 GCA_964351135.1 uncultured Rhodobacterales bacterium
CGATCACCCTGCGCGAACGGGCCGAGGCCGAAGCCGGCCGGCTGCCGCCGCTGCTGGCGCGTGCCGAGCATCTGGCCGGCACCGTTCTGCTGGGTGAACACGGCCGGCGCCGCGCCGGTCTGGGTGACGATTTCTGGCAATACCGGCCGGCGCAGCCCGGTGACAGCCGGCGGCTGATCGACCACCGCCGTTCGGCGCGGGGCGATACGCAATATGTCCGCGAACGCGAATTGCAGATCGCGCAGTCGGTGATGCTCTGGTGCGACCGGGGCGCGTCGATGCGGTTCGCTTCGAACGACGCCCTGCCCGAGAAGATCGACCGCGCGCGGCTGCTGACGCTGGCACTGGCGATCCTGCTGATCCGGGGCGGTGAACGGGTCGGGCTGACCGGCACCATCCTGCCGCCCCGGCGCGGCAACGCGCAGGTTCTGCGGCTGGCCGAAATGCTGTCGCGCGACATGCCCGAAGATTACGCCCCGCCGGAACACCGCGCCATGCTACCCCATGCGCGGGCGGTGTTCGTCTCGGATTTTCTTGGCGACATCGCACCGGTGGAAACCGCACTGACCAAGGCTGCCGACCGTGGCGTACGTGGGGTGTTGCTGCATCTGCTCGATCCGGCCGAAGCGGAGTTTCCCTATCGCGGGCGAAGCATCTTCGAGAGCATCGGCGGACGACTGCGCCACGAGACGCTGAAAGCCGACGACCTGCGCGGACGCTATCTCGACCGACTGGCGGCGCGGCACGAAGCGCTCGAACATCTGTGCCGCAGCACCGGCTGGCGGCTGGGTCAGCACCGGACCGACCATTCCGCGCAATCGGCGCTGCTGTGGCTCTACCGCGCGCTTGATACCGAGCGGCGCCGATGACCGTTCTGGGCGGCATCGGCTTTGCGCAGCCCTGGCTGCTATTGGGCCTGCTTGCGCTGCCGATCCTCTGGCTACTGCTGCGCGCGGTGCCGCCCGCGCCGGTGCGCCGCCGGTTTCCCGGCGTGGCATTGCTGCTGGGGCTGACAGACGATGAAACCGTAACCGACCGCACGCCATGGTGGCTGCTGCTGCTGCGGATGCTGGCAATCGCGGCAGTGATCCTCGGCCTGGCAGGACCGGTCCTGAACCCCCGGCAGGCGGATACGGGCAGCGGTCCGCTGCTGATCCTGCTCGACGGCGGATGGGCCGGGGCCACGCGCTGGCCACAGACCACCGCCCTGATCGGCGCGCAGCTCGACGAAGCCGCCCGCGCCAACCGTCCGGTGGCGCTGCTGCGGCTGACCGATCCCGCCGACGCCGTATTCCAGGCCCCCGACGCCTGGCAAAGCCGGCTGGCCGGGCTCGCCCCCGCCCCCTGGCAACCCGGTTCGGCACAGGTCGGGGCGGCGCTGGAAGCCTTGCAAGCCATCGAGGGCCGGTTCGATACCCGTTGGTTAGGCGACGGGCTGGATTACGACGGGCGCGGCGACCTGCTGGCGGCCCTGCAGGCGCGTGGCGCGGTCACGGTCTATCAATCGCCCGCTGCGGTGCTGGGGCTGGAACCCGCCTGGTTCGAAGACGGGGCCGTGCAATTGACCGCTGTCCGGTCCGCCCCCGGCCCTGCCCGCGAGGTGACGCTGATAGCACAAGGGCGCGATCCGGCGGGACATGCCCGCGTGCTGGCCACGGTTCCCGCCCATTTCGACGCGGACGCGAACACCGCCAGCGCGGCATTGTCGCTGCCGTCCGAACTGCGCGCGCGGATAACCCGGTTCGAAATCCGGGGGCAGCGATCGGCCGGTGCGATCAGTCTGGCGGATGACAGCCTGCGCCGGCGCGAAGTGGCGCTGATCGCCGGGCGCGACGACCGCGAAGGGCTCGAACTGTTGTCGCCGCTGCACTATCTGGAACAGGCGCTGGCGCCCAGCGCGGACCTGCTATACGGGGCGCTGACCGACCTGCTGCCCGCCAATCCCGACGTGGTGGTTCTGGCCGACGTGGCCACGCTCTCTGCAGCAGAGGAAACCGCACTGACGGACTGGGTCGACGCCGGCGGGATGCTGCTGCGCTTTGCCGGGCCACGGCTGGCGGCCAGCGACGTGTCGCGCAACGAGGAGCACCCGCTGATGCCGGTGCGTCTGCGCGCGGGCGGTCGCAGTGTCGGCGGCGCGATGAGCTGGGGCGAACCCAAGGCGCTGGCCCCGTTCCCAGACGGATCGCCCTTTCACGGTCTGTCGGTTCCCGCTGACGTGGCGGTGTCGGCGCAGGTGGTCGCCCAGCCCGACCCGACGCTGGCCGATCGGGTGATCGCCGCGCTTGGCGACGGCACGCCGCTGGTCACGCACAAACCGTTGGGCCAGGGACAGGTGGTCCTGTTCCACGTCACCGCCAACGCGGAATGGTCGACCCTGCCGCTGTCGGGCCTGTTCGTCGAGATGCTGGAGCGGCTGGCGGTGTCCTCCTCGGCCAAGGCGCCAGAGGCGGCCGACCTCGAAGGCACCACCTGGACACCGCTGCAGGTAATGGACGGCTTCGGCACGCTGTCGGATGCTGGCACCCTGCCCGGCGTCGACGGCCCGGCGCTGGCCACGACCCCGGTCGGCCCCGACCTGCGCCCGGGGCTTTACCAGAGCGGTGACCGGCGACTGGCGCGCAATGTCCTTGAAGCGGGCGCGGTCCTGACCCCGGCCAGCTGGCCCGCCACGGTGCCGGTCGAGGGCACCGGCATTGAACGCGAAACTCCGCTGGGTGGTCCGCTGCTGGCATTGGCGCTGGCGCTGATGGCCATCGACGTGCTGGCGGTGCTGGGCCTGACCGGACGCCTGACCGGCGCGGGCGGGCGGGCGGCGGCCGCGCTGGCCCTGCTGCTGGTCCTGCCGGTCCCGCAGGGCCTGGCGCAAACGGTCGATGACGAGGCCGCGATCCGCGCGGCCAGCGAATTGTCGCTGGCCCATGTCCTGACCGGCGACGCACGGGTGGACGATGTGACCTGGGCCGGTCTGTCCGGGCTGACCCGGATCCTGTCCTACCGCACCTCGGTCGAACCCGCCGACCCGGTGGGCGTCGATCTGGAACGGGACGAACTGGCCTTTTTCCCGCTGCTTTACTGGCCGGTCACGCCCGATCAGCCGCAGCCCTCGGGCGAGGCCTATGCACGGCTGAACGCCTATCTGCGTTCGGGCGGGATGATCCTGTTCGACACCCGCGATGCCGATATCGCGGGCTTTGGCACCGCCAGCCCCAACGGCCGCAAGCTGCAGCAACTGGCCGCGCCGCTGGATATTCCGCCGCTGGAGCCGCTGCCCGCCGATCACGTCCTGACCCGCACCTTCTATCTGCTGCAGGATTTCCCCGGCCGCCATACGGGCCGCGGGGTCTGGGTCGAGGCGGCGCCACCGGACGCGGAACGCGCCGAAGGCATGCCGTTCCGCAATCTCAATGACGGGGTGACGCCGGTGGTGATCGGCGGCAACGACTGGGCCGCCGCCTGGGCGGTCGATACCAGCGGCCGGTCGATGCTGCCGGTCGGGCGCGGCTTTGCCGGGGAACGCCAGCGCGAACTGGCCTACCGGTTCGGCGTCAACCTGGTGATGCATGTGCTGACCGGCAATTACAAATCCGATCAGGTACACGTGCCCGCGCTGCTGGACAGGCTGGGCCAATGACCGGGTCGGTGATCTTCGATCCGCTGCTGCCCTGGCCTGTAATCGCCGGGCTGGCGGCTCTGGCGCTCGCGGCGGTTGTGCTGGCGCTGGTGCGCGGACTGTCTGGCTGGGGCCTGCGCACGCTCGGGGCGCTGGTGCTGCTGGGTGCGCTGGCCGGGCCGGTCTATCAGGTCGAGGATCGCGCGCCGCTCTCGGATATCGTGGTGATGATCGAGGATGAGAGCGCCAGCCAGAAACTGTCGGACCGTCCCGACCAGATGCACGACGCCGCCGAACGGCTGGTGGCCCAGATCGCCGTCCGTCCGAATACCGAATTGCGGCGGGTGACACTGGCGGACGGGGCGGGCGATGCGGGCACCGAGTTGATGACCGCCCTGAACGAAGCGCTGGCTGGCGAACCGCGCGCCCGTGTCGCCGGGATTCTCGCACTCACCGACGGGCGGGTGCATGACATCGACCGCGCGCCCGCGGCGCTGCCCGCCCCGATGCACGTCCTGCTCACCGGGCATGACGACGACTGGGATCGCCGCCTGATCGTGCGCAACGCGCCGGCCTTTGCCATCATCGGCGAACCGGTCACGCTGACCCTTCGGATCGAGGACAGCGGCGCGGCGCCCGCAGGCGCCACGACCGCCCCGCTGGAAATCGCGGTGGATGGCGGCGAACCTCAACGCTACGACGTGCCGATCGGTCAGGACATGGACCTGCCGGTCACCCTGCCCCACGGCGGCCGTAACGTGCTGCAATTCACGGTGCCCGAAGCAGACGGCGAAATCACCGCCCGCAACAACACCGCGCTCATCCAGATCAACGGTGTGCGCGACCGGCTGCGGGTGCTGCTGGTGTCGGGCGAACCGCATCCGGGCAGCCGCACTTGGCGTAACCTGCTGAAATCCGACAGTTCGGTGGACCTTGTGCATTTCACGATCCTGCGCCCGCCGGAAAAACAGGATGGTGTGCCCGTGGGCGAATTGAGCCTGATCGCCTTTCCCACCCGCGAGCTTTTCCTGGA
>CAYGNB010000273.1:0-4639 GCA_964351135.1 uncultured Rhodobacterales bacterium
GTGGCGATGAAGACGATGACGAAATCCGCGTGATCGGCGCCGGAGATGAAATGCTTGGTTCCGTTCACCACCCAGTCGCCGCCATCGCGCATGGCGGCGCATTTCATCCCCCGCACGTCCGACCCCGCGCCCGGTTCGGTCATTGCCAGCGCGTCCATTCGTTCGCCACGCACCGCCGGCAGCAGGTAGCGGTCCACCTGTTCGCCTTCGCAGGCCATCAGGATGTTCTGGGGGCGTCCAAAGAAATGGTTCAGCGCCATCGAGCCTCGGCCGAGTTCGCGCTCGACCAGCGCGAATTCCAGGTGGTTCAGCCCGGCCCCGCCAACGCTTTCGGGAAAGTTGCAGGCGTAGAAGCCAAGCTCGATTGTCTTGCGCTTGATCTCGTCGGCAATCTCGGATGGCACCTCGCCTGTGCGTTCGACGAGGTCTTCATGCGGATAAATCTCGTTTTCGACGAAGCTGCGGACGGTGGAGACGATCATCTCCTGTTCTTCGGTCAGTCCGTATTGCATGTCTGGGCCTTTGGGCGATCGGCGCGCGCGGCGCGGATTGGAGGTGTCGGGTTGCAGGCGGGGCCGGCGGTCTCGCCCGGCGACGCATGGCCGGGCCGCCGCCGGTCAGCTGGCATAGTCCGACCCTTCGGCGTCGAGGATTGCCCGAAGCTCGGCCAGGTGCCGCTCATCCTGTTCCGGGTAGTCTTCAATCTGTTGTGCGGTGCGTTCTGCTGTTTCGTCCGGGAGCACACGCAGGGGCCGGCCTGTTTGCAGCGCGCGGATATAGGTTTCCGCGGCGCGTTCGAAATAGTAGAGGCGGTTGAAGGTTTCGGCCACCGTCCTGCCGATCACCATCACCCCGTGATTGCCCATGATCAGAACCGTTTTCTTGCGGTCCTGGAGCAGCTCGGCGCAGCGTTCCGCCTCGTCTTCGAAGGCCAGCCCGCCATAGTTTTCGTCCACGGCGTAGCGATTGAAGAAGATGGCCGAGTTCTGGTCGATCGGCGGCAGGCTGCTGTCGGCGAGGCTGGCCAGAACCGTGGCAAAGATCGAATGCACATGCATCGCGCAGCGGGCATGCGGGCAGCGACGGTGCAGCGTACCGTGCAACCCCCAGGCGGTCGGGTCGGGGGCGTCGGGGCCCTCCATGCTGGACGGATCGGCTGCATCCAGTTCCAGCAGATCGCTGGCGCGGATGCGGGCGAAATGCATCTGGTTGGGGTTCATCAGGAACCGGGTGCCGTCGTCGTTCACGGCGAGGCTGAAATGGTTGGCGACCGCCTCGTGCATGTTCAGCCGCGCGGTCCAGCGAATGGCCGCGGCCAGATCCACACGGGCTTCCCAATGGTCGATATTGGCGCGCCGTTCAGCCATGTTCATGATGTCCTCCCAAGGTCGTTGGCCCGCCCGGGGCCGCTTGGGCGGATCGTGCATCCGGGCAAGGCGCGTGACCAATGAAAAAATCGACGGCTTGCCATTAGTTCGGCTTATGGCAAGATTATGGCTATGCAGGGCAACCTTCCTCCTCTGGGCTGGCTGCGCGCCTTCGAGGCGGCGGCACGGCACCTGTCCTTTACCGGCGCGGCACGCGATCTGAACATGACGCAGAGCGCGGTCAGCCAGCAGATCCGCGCGCTCGAGGCACATCTGGGCCGTCCTCTGTTCCATCGCCGCCCGCGCGTTCTGGAACTGACCGAGGCCGGGATCACCTATCTGCCGGTGGTGCGCGACGCTTTTCGCACGCTGATGCGTGGCACCCGCGCCGTGATCGGCGAGGCGGGCGACGTGTTGAGGGTACAGTCCAACCTGAGCTTTGCCGTTCACTGGCTGGCGCCCCGGCTGGCGGGGTTCCATGCCCGCCATCCCGAGGTGCGGCTGGCGATATCGACCGAATTGTGGGAGCCGCGTGAACTGGCCGAGGGGGCCGATGTGGAAATCCGGTTCTCGGTGCGTCCTGCCGACACCGTTCGCGCCGAACTGCTGCGCCGGGATCACTATTACCCGGTCTGTGCGCCGGATTATCCCGTGCGCCTCGATGATCTCGCGCGTCAGCCGCTGTTCGATTGTTCCAACCTGTTGTGCTCATGGGCGGGCTGGGCCGAAGATCAGGGGTTGGACTGGCCGGATCCGCCGGTGACCTATGCGTCCACGTTCACAGTGACGATGGCGGTGGCGCAGGCGGGCGGGGGGCTGGCGCTGGCCCATGACCTGATCGCGGACCGGTCGATCGGGCAGGGTGCGCTGGTCGCCCCGTTCGCCCATCGCGCGCCGATGCAGGAAGCCTATTACCTGATCCGGTCGCCCCAGGCCGAGGGGAATCCGGCGGCGGCGCTCTTTTGCCATTGGTTGCGGGCAGAACTGAACACTCAGGATGCCCGGGACGGTGGCAGCGGGCGGCTCGGCACCCACGCATAACCGTTTCCGCACAGGATATAGCATTCGCGCAGCCCGTGCGGCTTGTCGGTGGGCGGTTGCAGGATCGTGCCCCCGGCGGCTTCAGCGCGGGCGGCGGCATCGTCGGGATCGCACGTATACAGGCGGATCTCGACCCCGGCGCCACGCGGCGGGTTTTCCGGCAGCAGGCCGGGCAGCGGATGGGCATGATAGGTGTGGTCGGCATGGATCTGGAACAGCGCGCGGCCGCAGGACATGATCGCAAAATCCGCGCTCAGCCGGTGCGCGGTCATCCCGAACACCGCCTGCAGGAACGCGGCCTCGTCGTGCACGTCGCGCACCAGCAGGTTCAAACCGATCCCCGACAGGGAACGTCCGAAATCCTCTGCTGAAACCGTTTCGAAATCCATGCGGCCAGCCTTGCCCGGAACGGCGCCCAAGGCAAGCGCGCAGGAGCGTTCGACGGGGGTTGCGCCGGGCGGGACAATGGGAAAAGTTGAGCCATGTCGATCGACCTTTCCCCCAGCTGGCCCGATGCCGCCCCCCGCCTGATCGCCGTTGCCGCCGGGCGCGAACCGGCGGATATGGTGATCCGGGGCGGGATCTGGGTGAATGTCCATACGCGCGAATGCCTGCCCGGCCACGATATCGCCATTGCCGCAGGGCGGATTGCCTGCGTCGTGCCGGATGCGGGGGCGCAGACCGGCCCCGAGACGCGGGTGATCGAGGCGGACGGACGCTACATGATTCCCGGTCTGTGCGACGCGCATATGCATATCGAATCGGGCATGTTGACCCCGGCCGAGTTTGCCCGCGCGGTGATCCCGCATGGCACCACCTCGATGTTCACCGACCCGCACGAGATCGCCAATGTGCTGGGGTTGGAAGGTGTCCGCCTGATGCATGACGAGGCGCTGATGCAGCCGGTCAACATCTTTACCCAGATGCCGTCCTGCGCGCCCTCGGCGCCGGGGCTGGAAACCACCGGCTATGAAATCACCCCTGCGGACGTGGCCGAGGCGATGCATTGGCCGGGGATCGTCGGCCTGGGCGAGATGATGAATTTCCCCGGTGTTGCGGCGGCGGATCCGAAGATGCTGGCCGAAATCGCGGCCACACAGGCCGCGGGCAAGACGGTGGGCGGGCATTATGCCTCGCCCGATCTCGGCCCGGCCTTTGCGGCCTATGTCGCGGGCGGTCCCGCCGACGATCACGAAGGCACCTGCGAGGCCGACGCGATTGCGCGGACGCGGCAAGGAATGCGCGCGATGATGCGGTTGGGCAGCGCCTGGTATGATGTCGAAAGCCAGATCACCGCAGTCACCGAAAGGGGGCTGGATCCGCGCAATTTCATCCTGTGTACCGACGATTGCCATTCCGGCACGCTGGTGGCCGAGGGGCACATGAACCGGGTGCTGCGCCATGCCATCGCCTGCGGTTGCGACCCGCTGGTGGCGCTGCAGATGGCGACGATCAACACGGCCACCCATTTCGGGCTGGAACGCGAAATCGGGTCGCTGACCCCCGGTCGCCGGGCGGACGTGATCCTGACCCCGGACCTGTCCGCACTGCCCGTGGATCTGGTCGTCGCACGCGGTCAGGTAGTGGCCGAAAACGGTGTGATCGCCGTCGATTGCCCGCATCTCGATTGGCCCGATCACGCCCGTAACACTGTACATCTGGGCCACGCGCTGCGGGCCGCGGATTTCGAGATCGCCGCGCCCGCAGGCGCCAACTCTGCCCGCGCCAACGTGATCGGCGTGGTCGAGAACCAGGCGCCGACCAAAGCGCTGAAGGCGGATCTGCCGGTGCGTGACGGGTTGGTCGAAGGCGACGGCGATGTCTGCCAGATCGCACTGGTTGAACGCCACCGCGCCACCGGCGGGGTGGTCAATGCCTTTGTGTCGGGATTTGGATACGAGGGGCGGATGGCGATGGCCTCGACCGTGGCCCATGACAGCCACCACATGATCGTGGTCGGTACCTGCCGCGACCAGATGGCGCTGGCGGCGAACCGGCTGGCGCAGGTCGGCGGCGGCATCACCATCTGGCGCGACGGTGTCGAACGGGCGTTGGTGGAACTGCCGATTGCCGGGTTGATGTCCGACAGTCCCGCCGCCGAAGTGGCCGCCAGTGCGGACCGGATGATAGAGGCCATGCGCGACTGTGGCTGTACGCTGAACAACGCCTATATGCAGCATTCGCTGCTGGCGCTGGTGGTGATCCCGGAACTGCGCATCTCGGATCTGGGA
>CAYGNB010000274.1:0-4635 GCA_964351135.1 uncultured Rhodobacterales bacterium
AGAGATCGTCCTCGCCGGGTTCGGCGTCCAGATCGGCTATGACCTGCTGCCAGTCGGCCGTGGCAGAGGCCATGCATCCGCTCAAACCCAACTGATCGACGGTGATTGCGACCTCCTTCATTTCGGCGGCACGGCGGGCGCCGTGGACCATCATCCGTTCCAGATTATAGCTGCCGCGTTCACGCCATTTGATGTCGGGGTCCGACGTTTCCAGCGACGATATCACCTCTTCCTCGACCCCGGCGCGCCGTGCCGCAAGGATGCATTCCGCCGTCAGCGCCTCCATGCCCTTGATCATGACCGACCGCAGCATCTTGATCGACGACGCGCGCCCGACCTCGGCGCCGGCAAGCGCGGGTTTCATGTCCAGAGATTGCAGGACCGTTTCGGCCGCCGTGGCGTGAGGCCCGGCGATCAGGAGCGGCACATGATGGCGCCGGGGATAGACCGGCGCCATCACCGCGACGTCCGTATAGCGGCCGCCCGCCGCCTCGATGGTCTCGGCGGCGCGGCGCTTGGTCTCGGGTGCGCAGGAATTGCAGTCGAGCCAATGCGCGCCCTTTGCGATCCAGGGGGCTGCCGCCCGCGCGGCCACCAGTGCCTGGTCGGCGGTCACGAGGCTGAAGACCACCTGGCATCCGGCCAGCGCGGCCTGCAACTCGGTTCGCCCGTCGACGCCATTGGCGGCATAGCGGTCCATCAGCAACTGCCGGGTCTTCGGCGCCTCGGTCTTGATATCGTAGGCGCGCAGATCGGATGGCCTGGCGCCGTCCCATCCGGCCGCGAAGGCGACGGCGGCCTCGCCAAAGCCAATGAAAGTTACATGATCCGGGCGATTGCTGGGCCTGCTCATCGTCATCTCCGTCATCTCGTCACGAGTTTCGCAGGCCGCGCGGCGACAGGCCAGAGTCGATAGGTGGCCTTTCGCCGTAGGTTCGCAGTTTGAACGCTGACCGATCTGGGCCGGGCCAGAATATGTCGCCCGGCGATGCAATCCTGAAAGATTGCTATCGGCTGCCTATTCGGCCGCAGGCCGGAGATTGGCCATCAGGTGATGGAATTTTTCACCTTGTACCGCGACATGGAGGCGAATGATGCGCGCGGCTTCGTCGCCCTCGCCGGCTTCCAGCGCCGCGACGATCGCCTCATGTTCGGACATGGATTGTTTCAGCCGGCCGCGCAGGCGGAGTTGCAGGCGGCGAAAGGGTTGCAGGCGGCGCTGAAGCTCCAGGCATTGCTGTTCGAGAAATCCATTTCCCGACTGCCGGTAGAGGAGGGCGTGAAAACGTTCGTTTTCCTGATAATAGCCATCGGCATCCTGCGCCGTTACCGCAGCGTTGCAGCGCTCGTTGGTGGCGTGAAGCTCTGTGAGCGCGGCATCCGAAATGCGCGTTGCGCAGAGCCGGGCGCAGACGGCTTCGAGTTCGGCCATCACCTCGAACATCTCGATCAGTTCGACCGGTCCGGGCTGGCGTACAAAGACGCCGCGCCGCGGGATCTGCTCGACCAGCTTGGACTGGGCCAACCGTTGCAGAGCTTCGCGAACCGGTGTGCGCGAAACCGAGAAACGCCTCGCAAGCTGTACCTCGTCCAACCGCTCGCCGTCCTCGAACGTCCCGTCGAGGATCAGGCTTTCGAGCTCGTTGGCGATGATATCCGCGCGTTTCTGCTCCACGGGCCCTCGGTAGCATGACGGGTTTACACATGCAATATGAATGCTATTGTATACAAAATGATTGACAATAAAAACAAGCGTTGCGATGACGCATGAAGCCCGGTCTGGAATCGGGCGCCTAACGGGAGGAAATCAATGACGTTCAAATTTACCGCCACCGTGGCCGTTGCCGCGCTTTTCGCAGGCTCGCTGATGGCCCAGGCCGCCGAATTGCGGCTGTCGCACCAGTGGTCCGACAAGGATGTGCGCCACAAGGTTGCCCAGATCGTGGCTGACGAGGTTGCCGCGGCCGGGGTCGATCTCGAAATCAAGATCTTTCCGACCCAGTCGCTGTTCAAGGCGCGCGAGCAATACACGCCGTTGTCGCGGGGCCAGCTCGACATGACCGTACTGCCGCTGTCCTATGCCGGCGGCCAGCAGCCCGCATATAACCTGACCCTGATGCCGGGGCTGGTGAAGAACCACGATCATGCGGCCCGCCTGAACGACAGCCCGTTCATGGCAAAGATCGAGGAAATCCTGAACGGCGATGACGTGATCACGCTGGTGCCGGGTTACCTGGCCGGCGGTTTTGCGGGCAAGGATGGGTGCATCACCGGCCCTGACGACATGCAGGGGCTCCAGACCCGTGCGGCCGGCAAGGCGTTCGAGCAGATGCTTGCAGGGGCGGGCGCCTCCATCGCGTCAATGGCGTCGTCCGAGATCTACAACGCGATGCAGACCGGTGTCCTCGATGCGGCCAACACCTCGTCGTCGTCCTTTGTGAGCTATCGCATCTACGAGCAGGTGTCGTGCTATACGCCGGCAGGCGATTATGCGCTCTGGTTCATGTACCAGCCCCTGCTGATGAACAAATCGACCTTCGACGGGCTGACGGCCGAGCAACAGGCGGCGCTGACGGCGGGGGCCGAAAAGGCGACGGCCTTCTATCTGGAAGAGGCCAAGAAAGAAGACGCTGAATCGCGCAAGGTTTTCGAGGAAGCCGGTGTCGAGATCGCCGAAATGTCGGAAGAAGAGTTCAACGCCTGGCGCGCACTGGCGCAGGAAACGTCATACAAGGCCTTTGTCGACGAGACGCCCGGCGGGCAGGAGCTGCTGGATCTCGCCCTTTCGGTCGAGTGATGCGAACCGGCGGAGCGGCACCTGTCCGCTCCGCATGATCCGGCCGAAACCGGGGGAGGAACATGGCAGTCCATAGTTCGGCAAGGGTCGCTCATACGGGCGGCAATCCATTCCTGCGCGCCGTCGCCTCGATTTCCACCCTGGCTGGCTGGTGCGCGTCCGCGATGCTGGTCACCGCCGTGGCGATCACCTGTCAGATGATTTTCATTCGCTTCGTTCTGAACGGCTCGACGGTCTGGCAGACCGAGGCGGTGATCTATCTCGTCATAGCTTCGACGCTTGTGGGGCTGCCATATGTCCAGAGGCTGAGGGGGCATGTCAACGTCGACCTCGTGCCGCTGTCGCTGGGCGCCGGGTCGAGGAAGGCGCTGGCAATCGTGACCCTCGCGATCTCGATCCTGATTATCGGCGTGATGCTCTGGTACGGCTACGAATTCTGGCACTTTGCCTGGGAACGCGGCTGGCGGTCGGACACCGTCTGGGGGGTGCGGCTCTGGATTCCGTACCTCTCGATCCCGGTCGGGCTGGGCCTGTTCCTGCTACAGCTTGTTGCCGACCTCTACGCCGTGGTGACCGGCGTCGACAAACCCTTTGGGCTGGAGGACGTCTGATGGACCCGCTTGTTCTTGGCCTGCTGGTGGCGCTGGCGACAATCTTCGTTCTGTTCTCGGGTGTTTCGGTCGCGGTCGGCCTGCTGATCGTGTCGGCCGGGTTCCTGCTCGTCTTCGACGGGATGCGGTCGCTGGAACTGATGCCAGAAATCCTCTTCGGCAAGCTCGACAATTTTGCGCTGCTGTCGATCCCGATGTTCATCCTGATGGGAGCGTCCATCGCGTCGACGCGGGCCGGCGCCGATCTTTACGAAGCGCTGGAGCGCTGGCTGACCCGGGTGCCGGGCGGGCTTGTGATTTCGAACCTGGGCGCCTGCGCGCTATTCGCGGCGATGTCGGGGTCGAGCCCCGCAACCTGTGCGGCCATCGGCAAGATGGGTATCCCCGAGATGCGCAAGCGCGGCTATCCCGACGGTGTCGCCGCAGGATCTATCGCGGCGGGCGGCACCCTTGGCATCCTGATCCCGCCCTCGGTCACCATGATCGTCTACGGCATCGCGACCGAGACCTCGATCGGCCGGCTGTTTCTGGCAGGCGTGCTGCCCGGCCTGCTGCTGGTGGCGCTGTTCATGGGCTGGTCGCTGTTCTCGACCTGGCGGTCGGGCGATGCGGGCGTGCTCACGGCGGGCAGCTATAGCTGGCGCGAGAAGGTCGAGATTTTGCCCCGCGTCCTGCCTTTTCTCGCCATCATCCTGGGGGTGCTTTATGCGATGTATGGCGGCGTTGCGACGCCGTCGGAAACCGCGGCGGTGGGCGCTCTCCTTTGCCTTGTCATCGCCATGGTGATCTACAAGCTCTGGAACCCCGCCGACCTCTGGGTGGTATTGCGCGACAGCACCAAGGAAAGCGTGATGATCCTGTTCATCATCGCGGCCGCGGGCGTGTTTTCCTACATGTTGTCGTCGCTTTTCATCACCCAGTCCATCGCCGAATGGATCGGGACGCTGGACGTCAATCGCTGGGTGCTGATGGGCGCGATCAACATCTTTCTGCTGATTGCGGGTTTCTTCCTGCCACCGGTGGCCGTCATCCTGATGGCGGCACCGATCCTACTGCCCATCATCACCACCGCCGGATTCGATCCGATCTGGTTCGCCGTGGTCCTGACCATCAACATGGAAATCGGGCTGATCTCGCCCCCGGTGGGTCTGAACCTGTACGTGATCAACGGCATCGCGCCCGACATTTCGCTCAGGACAATCCTCGCCGGATCGCTTCCTTTCGTGG
>CAYGNB010000275.1:0-4631 GCA_964351135.1 uncultured Rhodobacterales bacterium
CGGCGGGTCCGTCCGCCGATATGGTCGCGCGCATGTACGAAGATCGCGACTACGAGGACGTACCGCTCGACGGGATGCGCAAGACCATCGCCGCGCGCCTGACCGAAGCCAAACAGTCGATCCCGCATTTCTACCTGCGCCGCGACATACGTCTGGATGCGCTGCTGAAGTTCCGGTCCCAGCTGAACAAGCAACTGGAATCGCGTGGGGTCAAGCTGTCGGTCAACGACTTCATCATCAAGGCTTGCGCCAATGCGCTGCAGGCGGTGCCCGACGCCAACGCGGTCTGGGCCGGCGACCGGATGCTCAGGCTGAAACCGTCGGACGTTGCCGTTGCCGTTGCCATCGAGGGCGGGCTGTTCACCCCGGTTCTGCGGGACGCCCACATGAAATCGTTGTCGGCGCTGTCGGCCGAGATGAAGGATCTCGCCACACGCGCCCGCGATCGAAAACTGGCGCCGCATGAATATCAGGGCGGCAGCTTTGCCATCTCCAACCTGGGCATGTTCGGGATCGACAATTTCGATGCGGTGATCAACCCGCCGCATGGTGCGATCCTGGCGGTCGGTGCGGGCGTGAAGAAACCCGTCGTGGGCGAAGACGGCGAGCTGGCTGTGGCCACGGTGATGTCGGTGACCCTGTCAGTCGATCACCGGGTTATCGACGGGGCTCTGGGTGCGCAGCTGCTGCAGTCCATCGTGGACAACCTGGAAAATCCGGTGGTGATGCTGGCCTGAGAACCGGCCCCCCGAAGGTCAGCCGCCCCCCGCTGAAAAGGAAACCGCCGCCCCGATGGGACGGCGGTTTTTTCGTTGCAGGGCGGTCAGCTTTTGCCTGCGAACATCTGATCCATGTTGACTGACGGCTGGTCGCAACCGGCCTCTCCCACGATGCGGGCCGGGATGCCCGCCACGGTTTTGCAGGGGGGCACGTCCTCCAGCACCACCGATCCGGCGGCCACGCGCGAACAATAGCCGACATGGATATTGCCCAGCACCTTGGCGCCGGCGCCGATCAGAACGCCATCGGCGATCTTGGGGTGCCGGTCTTCTTCCTCTTTGCCGGTGCCGCCCAGCGTCACCGAATGCAGCATGGACACGTTGTCGCCCACCACCGCGGTTTCGCCGATCACGATGGAATGGGCGTGGTCGATCATGATCCCCTTGCCGATGCGGGCGGCGGGGTGAATGTCGATGCCGAAGATCTCGGAAATCCGCATCTGGAAGAAGTAGGCAAGATCCTTTTTCCCATGCTCCCACAGCCAGTGACCGATCCGATAGGCCTGCATCGCCTGATACCCCTTGAAATAGAGGATCGGCTGCAGCAGCCGGTGGCAGGCGGGATCGCGTTCGTAGACCGCAACCAGGTCGGCACGCGCGGCTTCGATCAGGTCGGGCGCGTCGGCATAGGCCGCATCCGCGATTTCGCGCAGAATCACCATCGACATCTCGTTCGAGGTCAGCTTGGCGGCGATCCGGTACGACAGCGCCTTGTCCAGGCGCGAATGGTGCAGGATGCAGGCATGGATCAGCCCGCCCATCAGCGGCTCGGCCGCCACGGCGTCGCGCGCCTCAGAGGTGATCCGGCTCCAGACCGGATCAACGGGCGCGAGGTTTCTTTTCGGTTCGGTCATGGCCTATCCTCCAGAATCCGCCTTAGAATAGTCATTCGCGTCGGGTTTCCCAAACGCAAAGCCGTGATGAGGTCCATCTGCACCATGAATGACCGCGACCGCAACCATATTGCCGGGCTGATCCGCGACCGCCTGACCGCCATCGCCGAGGAAAACGATCTGGGCCGCGACGGGCAGGCGGTGGTTCAACTCGACCAGCAGGCGGTGGGGCGGTTGTCGCGGATGGACGCGGTGCAGATGCAGGCCATGGCCAAGGCCCAGCAGGTACGCCGCGATGCCGAGACCACCCGCCTGCGCACAGCGCTGGCCCGGATCGAAGCCGGCGATGAGGAATACGGCTATTGCGACGAATGCGGCGAGGAAATCGCCCGTGCCCGGCTGGAACTGAACCCGGCAGTCACCACCTGCATTTCCTGCGCCCGCGGCTGAGCCGTCATGACCCGCGCCGGGCGAATTTCTCCAGTGCGATACCCTCGGCCAGCAACCGCGCCTTCAGTGCGCGGGCCATCGCCACCGCTTCGGCTCCGTCGCCATGCAGGCAGATCGTGTCGATCCGCGTGGGGATGCGCTTGCCCGATTCCGCAATGATTGCGCTTTCATCGAGCATCCTGAGTATCCGTTCGGCGGCGGCATCGGCGTCGTGCAGTACCGCGCCCGGTTTGCCGCGCGCGACCAGGGTGGCGTCGTCCTCATAGGCGCGGTCGGCAAAGATCTCGCCCGCCCAGTTGCAGCCCAGATCGCGCACGACCTGTTCCATCGGCGTGGCGGCCAGCACCATGATGATGATATCCGGGTCGACCTTCAGCGCGGCCTCGTAGCAGGCCCGCGCCATGTCCGCGTCTGCCGAGGCCATGTTGGACAGCGCGCCGTGCAGCTTCAGGTGCCGGACCTGCCCCCCGGCAGCCTGCGCCATCGCCCGCGCCGCGCCCAGCTGGTAGGTGACGAGATTGGCGAGTTCGTCATGCGACAGGGCCATCCGCCGCCTGCCGAATCCCTGCAGGTCGGGAAAGCCCGGATGCGCGCCGATACCGACGTCCCGCTGCACCGCGCGCGCCATCGTCGTAGCCATCACATCGGCGTCGCCCGCGTGATAGCCGCAGGCGATATTGGCCGAAGTCACCACGTTCAGCAGCGCGACGTCGTTGCCCATTACCCAGGGACCAAAACTTTCGCCCATATCGGCGTTCAGATCGACCCTGCGTGTCATGGCTCAGTCCCTTTCCAGATCGTCCCCGGCGGTTGCCCCCGAGATCAGTTGATAGCTCAGAAGATCGGCGATGTCGTGCGGGTCGCGCACCAAAGGGTGAACGGCGCGGCGCAGATCGGCCAGCAACGCCGGGTCGTCCCGCCACAGCGCGTCCGCCGCTTCGGTCGTCAGCATCTCGAACCGCAGCGCGGCCCCCGGCGGAGCCTGAGCGATGCGCGGCAGGTCCGCGTCGATCACCGTGGCCAGACGCGGATAACCACCGATGGTCTGGCATTCCGACAGCAACACATAGGGCGTGCCATCGCCGGTCATCTGCACGTCGCCATGCCGGATCATGTCCGAGGCCAGCCCGGCGGCCAGCGCCGACGTGAAGCCCGTGCTGTGGTGATCCAGACGCACGCCCTGCCGGTTGCCTGCCGGATTGCGGGTGAACGGCGTCGCCAGAAACCGTGCCAGCGTGTCGTCATCGAACAGGGCGGTTTGCGGACCGGGCCGCAGGCGCAACGTGCCGCCTGCAAAGCGATCCGGGGGGTCCAGCCCCATCGGCGGTGCGGCGATATCTGGGTCGTCCCCCAGCGGCAGGGCGTCGCCCGCCTGCAGCAACGCGCCAATCCCCGCAGTCAGATGCGCCGCGCGGCTGCCCAGCCATTCGGGCGTGTCAATGCCACCGGCCGGGGTCAGATAGCCATAGACCCCCGAACGCGCCCCGCCGATGCGCAGCACCTGTCCCGGCGCCAGCAGATACACCGCGTGCCAGCGTAGCGGTGTGCCGTCGATGCTCGCCTGCATCGGCGCCCCGGTCAGCGCAATGCGCATCGGTGTGGTTACGGCAAATTCGCCGCCGGTCCCGGCCATCTCGATTGCCGGTGCCACGCGCGGCAGGCCCAGCAGCGCTGTTGCTTCCAGCAGTGCCAGCCGGTCGGCGGCGCCACCACGCGATAGCCCTTCGGCGAGGTAACCGAGGCGGCCCAGATCCTGCACACTCAGCCCCGGTCCGGCGCGGTGGATCTGTAACGCCGCGTTCATGTCAGAACCTCGCAGCGTGCGCCGCCCAGTCCGTCGGGGTCGTTGCGGGCCAGATCCTGCATTTCGGTTTCCGGAACGGCGGTCAGGCGCAGTTCGTCTCCGGGTTGCAGGGCAAAGGGTTGGGCGCGGTCGGCCTTGAACGGGCGGAACCCGGTCAGCCCGACCTGCCGCCAGCCGGTGGTCGACGGGTTGGCAAAGAGCACGATTTGCCGCACGGCCACGCAGAGCGCGCCTGCGGGCACGGTGGGGGTCAGCTCCGGCTGGCGGGGAAAGTCCCAGTGATCGGGCAGCAGGCCCAGATAGGGTTGGCCCGGCGCAAAGCCGATTGCCAGCACCCGCAGCGGCGTGGCCGTGAGGTCGGCCACCGCCCGGGTCTCGTCCAGCCCGGCCAGCCCGGCCGCTTCGGACAGTTGCGGCCCCGCCGAACCGCCGAACGCCGCCGGGATGGTCCAGCGCCGCGCCGGCGGGGGCATGTCAGTGGCACACCAGTCGCGGCCCGCCACAAGGGCCTGCAAACCCGATTGGATTTCGTCGCGCGTGGTCCGGGCCGGGTCGAATCGCACAAGCACCGAGGCCAGCGCCGGGGCAATTTCGATTACCCCCGGCAGGTCTGCCGCTTCGAGCGCCGCGCGCAGCGCCTGCACCCCGGCGGTTGCGCCCGGATCGGGGCGCAGCGCCAGTCTCAGCACGATTCCGTCGCGCCCCAGCGGCAACAGTTCAGGTCCATTTGCCGTCGTGTTCTGCGCCATTGGTCCCCCGTACCCC
>CAYGNB010000276.1:0-3406 GCA_964351135.1 uncultured Rhodobacterales bacterium
CTGATCCGCATGGGCTTCGAAACCCTGGTCGAGGCGGGCTACGCCCCGGAAATGGCCTATTTCGAATGCCTGCACGAGGTGAAGCTGATCGTGGACCTGATCTACGAAGGCGGCATCGCCAACATGAACTACTCGATCTCGAACACCGCCGAATACGGCGAATACGTGTCGGGTCCGCGCATCCTGCCCTATGACGAAACCAAGGCGCGGATGAAAGCGGTTCTGGACGACATCCAGCAAGGCCGTTTCGTGCGCGACTGGATGGCGGAATGCAGCGTAGGCCAGCCCAGCTTCAAGGCGATCCGGCGCAACAACGACGCCCACCAGATCGAAGCCGTGGGCGAGAAGCTGCGTGGCATGATGCCATGGATCACCGCCGGCAAGATGGTGGACAAGGAAAAGAACTGATCCCGCCGGACGGATCGGAACCACCCGGCCCCGGCGCTGCTGCGCCGGGGCTTTTCTTTGGATGAACCCGATGACACAATCTCCTGACATTACGGCGAAAAGCTGGATCATGGTGGCGACCCTCGGCCTTGTCTGGGGCGGCGTGTTCCTGTTCATCGAAATGGCGCTGGAGGGCATCACCCCGTTCTGGCTGGCGGCCGGGCGGATCGGGTTCGGCGCGGCGCTGACGGCGGCGGTCTGGCAACTGCGCGGCGGCCACCTGTTTGCAGACGGCGCCTCTGGCGCGGATCGCGTCACACTGACGGTGGTGGCGGTGCTGAGTTCCGCCCTGCCCTTCATCCTGCTCAGCTGGGGGCAGCAATACGTCACCTCGGGTTTTGCCGGGGTCAGCATGGCCAGCGTGGCGCTGATCGTACTGCCGCTGGCCCATTGGCTGGTGCCGGGCGAACGGATCACCCTGCGCCGCGCCGCCGGATTTGCGGTCGGTTTTGCCGGCGTGGTGATCCTGATCGGGGCGCAGGCATTCGAATCGAGCGGCGCGGCGCTGGAGATGCCGGGACGCATCGCCTGTATCGGTGCCGCGGCCTGCTATGCGGTCAGTTCGGTCCTGATGCGCCGCCTGCCGCCGGTCGACCCGGTCGGGCTGTCGGCGGTGCTGCTGCTGATCGGCGCGGTGCTGGTGATCCCGGTGGCCTGGATCGTCGAAGGCCCGCCACCGCTGCCCGATGCGCGCACGCTCACTGTGCTCGCCTTTCTCGGTCTCGTGCCCACGGCCGCCGCCAACCTGCTGAGGGTGATGGTGGTGCGCAGCGCCGGGCCGGTTTTCATGAGCCTCGTGAACTATCAGGTTCCGGTCTGGTCGGTCCTGCTGGGCGCGGCGGTGCTGGGAGAGCCCCTGCCGGTGTCCCTGATCCTGGCGCTCGCGCTGATCCTCGCCGGGGTCGGCCTCAGCCAGTACGGCGCGCTCAGCCGGCTGTTCCGCGGCAACCGCTGACGACCGGTTTCGCGTAGGGACGAAACCCCGGCCGGGTCAAAAGATCTTGCCGGGGTTCAGGATCCCCAGAGGATCGAGCGCCGCCTTGACCGCAGCCATGTAGCGTGTCGCGGGGCCCAGTTCACGCTGGAGATACGGGCGTTTGCCCTGCCCGATCCCATGTTCGCCGGTGCAGGTTCCCTCCATCGAGATTGCCATATCGTTGAGCCAGCCGACAAAGCTCTCGGCCCGCGCCACTTCGTCGGCATCCTCCATGTCGATCATCGGCGTCGTATGGAAGTTCCCGTCCCCAACATGGCCTACGGTGGGCGCGATCAGCCCCAGTTCCGCCGCCTTCGCCTCCGCCCGCGTCACCGCTTCGGCCAGCCGCGAGATCGGCACGCAAACATCGGTGGCCAGGCCCTTGGCGCCGGGGCGCATCTGCAGCATCGCCCAATAGAAATCATGGCGGGCCTGCCACAGTTTGTTGCGCTCCTCGGGGCTGGTGGTAAATGCGAATTCCTCGCCGCCGACATCGGCCGCCAGGTCGCCAAAGGCCTCGGCCTGTTCGCGCACCGCGGCGTCGGAGCCGTGGAATTCCAGCAGCAGCAGCGGCGTCTCGGGCAGCGACAGTTTGGAATAGGCATTCACCGCCCTGACGCTCTGGGCATCGATCAGTTCCATCCGCGCCACGGGAATGCCGAACTGGATCGTTGCCATCGCCGCCTGGCAGGCCGCATCCACGGTCGGAAAGGAGCAGCGCGCCGCCGACATCGCCTCGGGAATGCCATGCAGGCGCAGGGTGATTTCGGTGATGATGCCCAGCGTGCCCTCGGATCCCACCAGCAGCCGCGTCAGGTCATACCCGGCCGAGGTCTTTTTTGCCCGCTGCGCGGTATGGATCACGGTGCCGTCGGCCATCACCGCCTCGAGCGCGATCACGTTGTCCTTCATGGTGCCGTAGCGCACCGCGTTGGTCCCGCTGGCGCGTGTTGCCGCCATTCCGCCAAGCGACGCATTGGCACCTGGATCGATGGGAAAGAACAGCCCCTGATCGCGCAGATAGGTGTTGAGGTCTTCGCGGGTCACACCCGGCTGCACCACGCAATCGAGATCGCCCGCATGGACCGCCAGCACCTTGTTCATGCGGCTCGTGTCGATGCAAATGCCCCCTGCCGGCGCGTTCACATGGCCTTCGAGCGAGGTTCCGGTGCCAAAGGCGATGACGGGCACGCGATATTCGGCGCAGGTCGCGACGATGCCCGCCACCTCATCGGTATCATCTGGGAACACGACCGCATCGGGCGGCTGGTTCGCAATCCAGGTGGTGGTGTGGCCGTGCTGCTCCCGAATCGCGGCACCGGTCTGGCAACGGTCTCCGAACCGCTGGGCGAGGATGCCCGTCACCGTTTCGATCCCCGTTTCGTTGCGCTCCAGCGCCATCGCCTGACCCATGTTTCTCTCCTGTTCGCCCGTCCTATTCGCCCAATGCGATACCTTCGCGGCGCGGGTCCGCGCCACCCTTCAAACCGTCGCGCAGGTCGATACCGTGCAGGCCAGAGGTCAGGTCGCGCAGATTGACCTCGTAACCCAGCGCCTCCAACTCCTGTTGCAGGTCCTCGGCACCGGTTCCCATCTCGAGGTCGTAGGTACCAAAACGGTTGACTGCATGCGGCAGCGATATTGCCTGCTGGATGTCCATGCCCCAGTCGGCCCAGGCGATGATGGTCGCGGCGACATAGCCGATAATCCGGCTGCCTCCCGGCGATCCGATGGCCAGCACCGGATTGCCGTTCTGCATCACGATGCTGGGCGCCATCGACGATCTGGGACGCTTGCCTGGCTCGACCCGGTTGGCAATCGGCACACCGTCGCTGTGGCTGCGAAACGAGAAATCGGTCAACTCGTTGTTCAGCAGGAATCCTCCGGTCATTAGCCGCGACCCGAACCCGTTTTCGATGGTCGTGGTCATCGACAGCACGTTGCCCTGCCCGTCCACGATCGAGATATGCGAGGTCGATGGCA
>CAYGNB010000276.1:3506-4631 GCA_964351135.1 uncultured Rhodobacterales bacterium
ACATCGTAGCTGCGGAACCCGGCGCAGGTCGCCGGGCGTTCGCGCACTTGATAAAGCGCCAGATCGACGGCCGACAACACACCGGGATTACCCGGCGCGCCCTGCACCGTTTGCACGATCCCGGTCGCCACCGGACCCGCATAGAACCCCGCCGCACCCTTGTCTGCCAGCGCCTGCAGCGTTTGCGCATAGGCCGGGTTCTTCAGTAGATCGCCCGCCTTGATGGGCTCTCCGCCGGGCAGGAAATATTCGGCGGTTGCCGGGAACCGGCCCAGCCGTTCGGCGTCGCCCTCAACCAGCCCCGCCAGTCGTGGCGAGACGACGAACCCGTCCTCGGCTAGCCCGATTGCCGCATCGAACAGCGACGGCCACGGGCTACGCCCCCAGCGGCGGTGAGCCTCTTCCAGCAGCGCGGGCGTTCCGGGCGTACCGACCGACCGACCGCCGACCACGGCATCGAAGAACCCCAGCGGTTCGCCGTCTTCGTCCTGGAACAGCCGTGGCGTTGCCGCCAGCGGCGCGGTTTCCCGCCCATCCAGCGTGGTCAGTCCGCCGGTTGCCGCATCGTACCAGACCAGAAACGCCCCGCCGCCCAGCCCCGAACTCTGCGGCTCGACCAGCCCCAGAACTGTCTGTACGGCAACCATCGCATCGGCCGCACTGCCGCCCGCGCGCAGAACCTCCGCCCCGGCTTCGACCGCCAGCGGGTTGGCCGCCACGACCATCCAGTTGTCCGCCTCGACGGGCCGGTTCTCAGCCTTTGCCTGCATGGCCGCCTGCGCGGCTTCCGATGCCCCGGCAAAAGCACCGGCGGTTGCCGCCTCGGGCGCCACGCTGTCCGCGGTTTCCTGCGCGAAAACCGGCAGAGCCAACAGAGCCGCTGCGGCGGCCCATCCGATCACTTTCGGTGTCATCTCCCCCTCCCCAGGGTTACGAGTCGCCTTCGATCTTAACCGCGCAACCTGACCTTGCAATTGCGATCACCGCAAATCGTATCGGGCAAGCATGTCATGGACCGCCCCATCGGGCCTCAGGGTTGACCGGTAGAGGCAAAAACCGGTCGCGCGAAAGCCCGGCAGCGGCGTGGCGCCATGCTCGGCGATGAACTCCGTCAGCCCCGCCGCG
>CAYGNB010000277.1:0-4629 GCA_964351135.1 uncultured Rhodobacterales bacterium
ACGCCTTCGCCGTCGATCAGGATGCCGTGTTTCTTCATCCGGTCCACCGGTTCGTCGTGACCTTTGACGCGTTCGAACGACATGTCGTAATAGGCATCGTTCGGTCCGGGCATGAATTTCAGGCCCTTTTCGGCGATGGCATCGGTCGAGTCATAGATATCCTCGGTGCCCACGGCGATGTGCTGGATGCCCTCGCCCTTGTATTTCTTGAGATACGACACGATCTGTCCGGTTTCGCCGCGGTCTTCGTTGATCGGAATACGGATCCGGCCGCAAGGCGAGGTCAGCGCCCGGCTGAACAGCCCGGTGTACTTGCCCTGAATGTCGAAGAACCGGATTTCACGGAAGTTGAACAGGTCGCCGTAGAACTTGAACCATTTGTCCATGTTGCCCTGGAACACGTTGTGGGTCAGGTGGTCGAGGTAATAGAACCCGTCACCGCGCGGCTTGGACTGTTTCAGCCACTCGAATTCCTGGTTATAGGGCGAGGTTTCGTAATACTGGTCGATGAAATAGATCAGGCTGCCGCCGATCCCCTTGATCGCGGGCACGTCCATGGTCTTGTCGGCGCCCTCATAGGGTTCGGCACCGTGTTTGACCGCATGTTCGAACGCGTGTTGCGCATTCACCACGCGCCAGCCCATGGACGGGGCGCAGGGCCCGTGTTCGGCCACGAACTTCGCGGCAAAGCTCTCGGGGTCGGCGTTCAGGATATAGGTGATATCGCCCTGCTGCCACAGCTCTACCAACGGCTGGTCCTTGTGGTGGCCCACCAGCTCGTAGCCCATGCGCGAAAACAAGTCGCGCAGTTCCTGTGGTTCGGGATGGGCGAATTCCACGAATTCGAAGCCATCGGTCCCGGCGGGGTTTTCATCGTTGATGACGGATTTCGGCGCGTTGTGCGGAAACGGACCCATAGTGGCTTCTCCTCAGGCTGATCGGATTAATGTTGAGCGCAAAATAGGCAATTTCATGCGCGGAGTTCGCGCAAAGTTGCGCATACCTCATGTTGGGAATGCGCGGTATTTGCACTATCCTGAGGAAAAGCGAAGAATCCCCGCACATGCTCGACCACACCGACACCCGCCTCCTGGCCGCTCTGCAAAAAGATGCACATCTGACCTCGCAACAACTGGGCGAGATGCTGAACCTGTCGCCCAGTCAGGCCGGGCGGCGGCGGCAGCGGCTTGAGGCCGAAGGCTATATCGAAGGCTATGCCGCGCGGCTGGACCCGGTGCGGCTGGGTCTGCAGGTCCAGGGGTTCGTGCAGGTCGCGCTGGCCACGCATGGCCAGGATCACTCGGCCAGCTTTGCCCGGCTGGTGCGCACCCGCCCCGAGATTACCAGCGCCTGGACCATGACCGGAGAGGCGGATTACCTGCTGCGGATCTATTGCACCGATCTGCCGGCGCTGAACCGCCTGTTGCATGAGGTGCTGCTGGCGCACCCGGCGGTGGCTCGCGTACAAAGCCAGATCGTGATGGACCAGCTCAAACGCGACGCACCGCTGCCGACCTGAAACGAAAAGGGACGATGGATGGAAAGTTTCCTCTACCAGGCCACGATTTACCTGGGAGCGACCGTGATCGCGGTTCCGCTCGCGGCACGGCTGGGGCTTGGATCGGTGCTGGGCTATCTCGCGGCGGGGCTTCTCATCGGGCCGGGCGTGCTGGGCCTGGTCGGCGATATCGAGGGGCTGCAGCACATCGCTGAATTCGGCGTGGTGATGATGCTGTTCCTTATCGGCCTGGAGCTGGACCCGCGCGCATTGTGGGACATGCGGCACCGGCTGGTCGGTCTGGGCGGGCTGCAGATCATCGTCAGCACCCTTGCGCTGATGGGCGCTGCCATGGCGACCGGCCAGCCCTGGACGGTGGCGCTCGCCATCGGGTTGGCGCTGTCGCTGTCATCGACCGCCATCGTCCTGCAAACGCTGTCGGAAAAGGGGCTCATGCAAACCGGCGGCGGACGATCCGCGTTCTCGGTGCTGCTAACGCAGGACATCGCGGTTATTCCGATCCTGGCCTTTCTGCCGTTGCTGGCGCTGCCCATGGCGACGCGGATCGTCAGCGATGGATCCATCAGCCGCAATCTGGACCACGAAACGGCAGGCCATGCCACGTTTTCGCTGATCGCCGGGCTGCCGGGCTGGGCGGTCACGCTGGTCACGCTGGCGGCCGTGGCCTCGGTGGTGCTGGCGGGGGTCTACCTGACCCGGCCGCTGTTCCGGTTCATTCACGCCACCGGCCTGCGCGAGATGTATACCGCACTGGCGCTGGTAATCGTGGTGGGCATTTCCTTTCTGATGACCCTCGTTGGCCTTTCGCCCGCGCTTGGGGCCTTTCTTGCCGGTGTCGTGCTGGCCAACAGCGAATTCCGCCACGAACTGGAAAGCGACCTGAACCCGTTCAAGGGGCTTCTTCTGGGGTTGTTCTTTATCACCGTGGGCGCCGGGATCGACCTGGCCGGGTTCTTTGCCGACTGGTCCGATCTGATCGGATTGGCGCTGCTGATCATCGTGGCCAAGGGCACGATCCTCTACCTGCTCGGCCGGGCCTTCGGGCTCAAGGGGCGCGACCGCTGGCTATTCGCACTCAGCCTTGCGCAGTCGGGTGAATTCGGTTTCGTGCTGCTGACCTTTTCGGTGCAGCAGAATGTCGTGCCGCCCGACGTGTCGGAAAAGCTCGTTCAGATTATCGCACTGTCGATGCTCATCACGCCGCTTCTGTTCATCCTTTACGATCAGATCTCGCGGCGGATGCAGGATCGCACCCCCAAACACGCGCCGGACGAAATCGACGACCAGGGGCCGGTCATCATCGCGGGGATTGGCCGGTTCGGGCAAATCGTGAACCGGCTGGCGCAGGCCAGCGGGATCAAGACCATCGTTCTGGACACCGACATGAAGATGATCCAGCTGATGCGGCGGTTCGGATTCAAGGGGTTCCTCGGCGACCCCACCCGCC
This sequence comes from uncultured Rhodobacterales bacterium, assembly GCA_964351135.1. Lineage (GTDB taxonomy): Bacteria > Pseudomonadota > Alphaproteobacteria > Rhodobacterales > Rhodobacteraceae > Pukyongiella. Next base: position 2,967 of record CAYGNB010000277.1, read on the forward strand.
CCGAACTGCTCAAGGCGGCCGGGTTAGGCAAGGCCCGGGTACTGGTGGCGGCAATGGACGACCCCGACTCGGTCACCCGGCTGGTGACCTATGCACGCCGGCAACGCCCCGATCTGCATATCATCGCCCGTGCGACCGACCGCCACCATGTGTTCGAGCTGTACCGCGCAGGCGCCAACGACATCGTGCGCGAGATGTTCGACAGCTCGCTGCGCGCGGGCCGCTACGTGCTGGAAAACATGGGTCTGTCAGAATACGAGGCCGCGGTCGCCGAACAGACTTTCTATGCCCATGATCGCGACGCCCTGAAACAGTTGGCCGAACTGTGGGATCCCTCGATCCCCACCGAACAGAACGCCGCCTATGTCGAGCGGTCGCGCGAGTTGCAGAAAGAACTGGAGGCTCAGGTGCTCAGCCGGGTTGAGGACGAAAGCCGCAAGCGGGCCTGACCGGCATGCGGCGCGGCGGCGCCAGCGATAGCGCTAGGCGGCTGCCTGCGCCGCCTCCAGAACGGCAATCACCAGATCCCGGTCCATTCGGCCACGGCCCCGACCGTTCGGGGTCACCATTTGCCGCAGCTCCCTGACGCTCTGCCGTTCGAGCTTGTCCAGCGATGGCGCGGCCTCGGGGTACATCGAGAAATCGTCATTGAACCCTTCAATGCCGGCCGCCTCGAACAATGCGGCATTGGACGCGTCATACCGATGCAGAAATGCCTCTGCTTCCTTGCGGGCGGGACGCAGCGGCGTGCCCGGAAACCACCCCCGCAACCGATCCATCAGCAGGCGCCGGTCGCGCATGGTCAACGCGATATCATTTGCCCGCGCCCCCTGGACAACCGCCCGCATCGACAACTGCGCCTGCGCCGAGAGCGACGTATTGCGCCGTTCGATCTTGGCCAAGCTTGCGGGATCGATCCCGGCGAATTCCAGGAAATCCTGCACGATGTCACCGCCTTGCAGCCGTCCCGGCTCAAACACCTTGATCTGGAACGGGTATCCGGCAAAAACCTCGGCCCACATCCGATACATCTTGTCGTATTCGTAGGCAAATCCGGTGTTGAAGAACCTGTTTCGCGGGTTTCCAGCCTTGATCGACTGGTCGAAGTCGCTCACCGCGCGCAAATCCTGGCGCCGGACGTAGAACAGCAGCTGGATCTCGCTGAAATGCGGCGCGAGGAAGGATTTGACGCGGGCGATATCATCCGGTGTGCGCAGGTTGCTGCCGAGCGATTCACTGGTGATGATTGTCAGCGCGGCCCCTGCCCCAGCACCGGCCAGCACATCGGCAAAATCGGTTTCCAGTTTCCGGCGAAACGCGATGAGTTCGTCGCTGTTGGTGATACCCGCCACGACGCGCGGACGCGTGGTGAAGCTGTCGTCGGGCTGGGCGTAGGCCGTCAGCCGGATATGGCTCATATCGCCCAGAACGGCGGGCACGAACACGCCCTGCTCCAGCAGCCGTTCGCGGTTCTTTTTCAGCGTGGCCTGCAAGGTGGTCGTACCGGTCTTGGGCGATCCGATATGAAGAAGAAGCCGCCTGTCGCGCATAGTTTACCTCAATGCCCTGGAGATCGGGATGACCTCCAAATTCTGTTCGATGATCCAGTCGAAGAGCTTGCAGAACTCCGGCCCCCTGAAATCATAACCCGCCGCCTCGGGCG
>CAYGNB010000278.1:0-3301 GCA_964351135.1 uncultured Rhodobacterales bacterium
GCGGGCTGGCGGGCGCGCTCAGCGCGCTGGACGGGCGGATCAGCCCACAGACCGCACAGCGGCTGCGAAAGGCGGCAGGGGTGCGTCAGACCGGCGACCCCTGGGAGCGGCTTCAGGCGTTACCGGTCGAGGATCTGGCGGCGATGGCCGCGACCGAAAGCACCGAGGTGGCGGCGGTGCTGTTATCCAAGCTCGAAACCGCACGGGCCGCCGAACTGCTCGCGCATCTGCCCGGGCCGCTGGCGCGGCGTATCACCTATGCGGTGTCGCAGACCGGTGCGGTTACACCCGATGCCGTCTATCGGATCGGGATGTCGCTGGCCTCGCAACTCGACGACAAACCGGTACCGGCTTTCGATCAGGCGCCGGGTGAGCGGCTGGGCGCAATCCTGAACCAGTCGGCCTCGGCCACCCGCGACGAGATGCTCAGCGCGCTGGACGAAACCGATGCCGACTTTGCCGGGACTGTTCGTCGCGCCATCTTCACCTTCGCGCATATCCCGGCCCGGCTCAATTCGCGCGATGCGGCGGCCGTGGTCCGTGCGGTGGAGCCTGCAACAATGCTCACGGCGCTGGCCGGGGCGACCGAAGAGGGCGACCGGGCCGCGGCAGAATTCCTGCTGAACAACATATCGAGCCGGATGGCCGACAACCTGCGCGAGGAAATGACCGAACGCGGCGCCGTTCCCGCCGCCGAGGCCGACGTCGCGATGACAGCGGTCGCAACGGCAATTCGTGCTCTGGTACAGGAAGGGGCAATCGCGCTGCGCCGGGAAGACGAGGAAGAACCTTCGTCCTAGCGCGTAGGGATCGCGGTCGATGGTCCCTTCTCGCAGGCAGGTTTGCCGTACTCCGCGCCGACGGCTTTCGCCGGCGTCATCCGCGCCTGCGCCGACGGCGGCCTCCGGTCGCGCCCGACTCTCCGCCTGCATTGAACGATGGCGACGGCAGCGTGACGACCTTGGCCAGTTCCGGGAACGGATCGGTCTTGTGCGGGATCGCGTTGGCGGCGACGAAATGATCCTGGAACTTGGGTTCGATCGCGGTTTCGACCTTGGTGATTTCCCGGACGACCCGTTCGATCTCGGCGCGTGCCCCGATGTTGCACAGCGCAATCCGCGCACCGGTTCCGGCCGCATTGCCCGCGCTGGTCACCTTGTCCAGCGGGGCGTCCGGGATCATGCCCAGCACCATCGCGTGTTTGGTCGAGATATGAGCCCCGAAGGCGCCGGCGAGAACCACGCGATCCACCTTGTCCACGTTCATGTTGTCCATCAGCAGCCGGGCCCCGGCATAGAGCGCGGATTTCGCGAGCTGAATGGCGCGGATATCGCCCTGGGTGACGGTAATACGCGGCCCGCCGGTTTCGGTGGCGTCATGGATCAGATAAGCGTGGGTCCGTCCCTCGGGTTGGCAGCGCCAGGTGCCGGTCTGGTCGGCCGAGCCGATCAGCCCGCTTTCGTCCAGCAGCCCGGCCATGCGCATTTCGGCCACCGCCTCGATAATGCCCGATCCGCAGATGCCGGTGACGCCGGTGGTGGCGATGGCGTCGTCGAAACCGGGCTCGTCGGACCAGAGCTCGGATCCGATCACGCGGAATCGCGGGGTCTTGGTGACCGGGTCGATCTCGATCCGCTCGATTGCGCCGGGTGCGGCCCGCTGGCCGGACGAGATCTGCGCGCCCTCGAAGGCCGGACCCGTGGGCGACGAACAGGCCAGCACCCGTGTCTTGTCGCCCAGCAGCAGTTCGGCGTTGGTTCCCACATCGACGATCAACACCAGATCTTCGGATTTTCCCGGTTCCTCGCTCAGCGCAACGGCGGCGCAATCGGCCCCCACATGGCCCGCGATACAGGGCAGGATATAGGTGCGTGCGCGCGGGTTGATTGCGTCCAGACCCAGGTCGCGCGCATCCAGTGACAGGCTCTCGGACGTGGCGAGCGCAAAGGGGGCCTGACCCAGCTCCACCGGATCGAGCCCCAGCAGCAGGTGGTGCATGACCGGATTACAGACGAATACCGTCTCGACAATCAGGGCCGGGTCGACGGTCGCCTCGGCGGCAATCGACGAGGCGAGATCGTTCAGCGCGCCCCGGACCGCGGCGGTCATCTCGGCATCGCCGCCGGGGTTCATCATCGAATAGCTGACCCGGCTCATCAGGTCTTCGCCAAACCGGATCTGCGGGTTCATCAGCCCGGACGAGGCCACAACCACGCCGGTGTCCAGGTCGGTCAGATGCGCGGCGATAGTGGTCGAGCCGAGGTCGATGGCCAGCCCGAAGAGACCGCCTTCGTGCAGGCCGGGCCAGATATCGACGATCCGCGCCGCGCCGCCGCGATGATCGCGATGCAGCGCCACGGTGACCTGCCATTTGCCCTTGCGTAGCACCGGTTGCAGCTTGGCCAGCAGCGTCAGATCCGCTGTCACCGCGTCGATGTCCCATTGTTCCTTCAGTGCCCGGGCAAGCCGTTCCAGGTCGCCGGTGGGCGAATGCATGTCGGGTTCGTCCACCTCGACGAAACAGAGCCGCGTGGCCGGGTCCATGGTGATCGCGCGCGCTGTGGCGGCCTTGCGCACCACCTGCCGGTGAACCTGGCTTTCGGGCGGCACGTCGATCACGATATCGCCCTGTACCGTGGCCTGACAGCCCAGCCGACGCCCGGGTTTCAGGCCGCGTTTGTCGTCATAGCGCTGTTCGACCGCGTTCCATTCGCTCAGCGCATCGTCGCGTACGGTGATCCCGTGTTTGGGAAACTCGCCATAGGACGGCGTGATCTGGCATTTGGAACAGATGCCGCGCCCGCCGCAGACCGAATCGAGATCGACGCCAAGCTGGCGCGCGGCGGTCAGCACCGGCGTGCCGACCGGAAAACGCCCCCGTTTGCCGGAGGGGGTAAAGACGACAAGAGGATCGGTGGTCATGTCGGTGCGGCCTTTCTTCACTTCGCCGCCACCATAGGCGGATGTGCGGGAAGCGAAAGACGGCTTGCGTCAGTTTGTGGGTGCCAAACGTCGCCACGGGATAAAATCCATGTCCTGGTCTGTCACCGTTTGGGTAAAATGCCGATTTGCCGGTGATAGGCATCAGGGTGCGCTGAGTTTGGCCATCACAGGATCCAGCTCCGTCAACAAAAAAACGGGCGGTGAAAACGGGGCGTTTGGGGGCTGAAGATGAGCCTGCTTGCAGATCTGACCGGGGCGGTTTGCGGGAATTCGCAAGGCGCGCTTCCGGCCTTTCCTTTTCCCGCGCCGCGTGAGATAGGAAACCGCCAAACGAATTCGGCTTGGAGATGCTGGTATG
>CAYGNB010000278.1:3401-4607 GCA_964351135.1 uncultured Rhodobacterales bacterium
GCGCCGCGTGAGATAGGAAACCGCCAAACGAATTCGGCTTGGAGATGCTGGTATGCAGATTCGTGAGGCACTCACCTTCGACGATGTTCTTCTGGTTCCGGCGGCATCGTCGGTGCTGCCCGCAACGGCCAATACGGCGACACGGGTGACCCGCGATATCGCGATGAACATTCCGCTGCTGTCCAGCGCGATGGATACGGTGACCGAGGCCCGTATGGCGATCGCCATGGCGCAGGCCGGCGGCATGGGTATCGTGCACCGCAACCTGACCATCGACGAACAGGCGCGTGAAATTCGCAGGGTGAAGCGGTTCGAGAGCGGGATTGTCTACAATCCGATCACCCTGACCGCCGATCAGACGCTGGCGGACGCCAAGGCCTTGCAGGACCGCTATAACGTCACCGGGTTCCCGGTGGTCGATGGCGATGGCCGCGTGGTCGGCATCGTCACCAACCGCGACATGCGGTTCGCCAGCGACGACGCCACGCCCGTCAGCGTGATGATGACCTCGGACAATCTGGCCGTGCTGCGTGAACCGGCTGACCGGGACGAGGCGATCAGCCTGATGAAGGCGCGCCGGATCGAAAAGCTGCTGGTCACTGACGGCAACGGCAAACTGACCGGGCTGCTGACGCTGAAGGATACCGAACAGGCGGTGCTGAACCCGACGGCCTGCAAGGATCGGCTGGGGCGCTTGCGCGTGGGCGCGGCCTCGACCGTGGGCGATGCCGGTTTCGAACGGGCGCAGGCGCTGGTCGAGGCGGGCGCGGACATGATCGTGATCGACACGGCGCATGGCCATTCCGACGGCGTGTCGCGCGCGGTCGAGCGGGCCAAGACATTGTCGAACGAGGTTCAGATCGTGGCGGGTAACGTCGCCACCGCCGAGGCGACCAAGGCGCTGATCGACGCGGGGGCGGACGCGATCAAGGTCGGTATCGGACCTGGGTCGATCTGCACCACCCGGATGGTCGCGGGCGTGGGCGTCCCACAACTGACGGCGATCATGGATTGTGCCGCGGCGGCGGGTGACGTGCCGGTGATTGCAGACGGCGGCATCAAGTACTCCGGCGATTTCGCCAAGGCCATCGCGGCGGGGGCCTCCTGCGCCATGGTCGGGTCGATGATCGCGGGCACGGATGAAAGCCCGGGCGAGGTGATCCTCTACCAGGGCCGCAGCTTCAAATCCTATCGCGGCATGGGCAG
>CAYGNB010000279.1:0-4592 GCA_964351135.1 uncultured Rhodobacterales bacterium
GCCGAGGGCATGGACCCGCAGGTCGTCAGCGATGTCCTGTCGGGGCAGGGCGAGGATTCGCTGGGCCTGCGCTGGAAACTGGCGGCGATGGACTGGACCGGGCGGGTTGGGTTGTGGCTGCTGTGGCTGGCGGCGGCGCTCACGTTCCTCACCGGCTGGGATTATTTTCGCAAGGCTCTGCCGCATCTGAAGGAAACGCAATGATGGATGTGTTGTATTTCGCCTGGGTGCGCGAACGGATCGGGTTGCCGAAGGAAAGCATCGACACCGATGCCGCCACCGTTGCCGATCTGGTCGAGGAACTGCGGGGCCGCGAAGATCGCTATGCGGCGGCATTTGCCGATTTGTCGGCGTTGCGGGTGGCGCTGGATCAGGAGCTTGGAGATTTCGACGCGCCTCTGGCCGGTGTGCGCGAAATTGCCTTTTTTCCGCCGATGACCGGAGGCTGAGACCCGTGCGCGTGGCCGTTCAATCAGAGCCGTTCGATCCGGGCGCCGAGGTCAACGAATTCTCCGCGGGCCTGTCCGGTATGGGCGCAGTGGTCAGCTTTACCGGGGTGGTGCGTGATCTGCCTGACGGCGGGCTGACGGCGATGGAGATCGAACATTATCCCGGCATGACCGAAAAGGCGATTTCCGACATCGCGCGGCAGGCGCAGGACCGCTGGTCGTTGGGGGACGTTCTGGTGATCCATCGCCACGGGCGGCTGGTGCCGGGTGAAACCATCATGATGGTCGCCACCGCCGCAGTCCATCGCCGCGCTGCCTTCGAGTCCGCCGATTTCCTGATGGATTACCTCAAATCGCGCGCGCCGTTCTGGAAAAAGGAAATCACCGGGGCCGGGACCGAATGGGTCGTGGCAAAGGATGAGGACGAGGCGGCCTTGAACCGCTGGTGAAGGGCGGTCAATCTGAGCCTGACACGGTTATCCTGTCGATGTGCGCCGGGTCGTAGGCCCGGTCATGCGGGTGTCATGCCAGTGTTCCCTCGCGTCGCGGGTCAGGCGCCTGTTTTGGCGCGCTGAAGCTGGGTACGCAGGTCCTCGACCTCGGCACGGGCATCGCGCAACCCGTCCATCGTGGCGTTCAGTTCGGCCTCGGTCTGATGCAGTTTGTTGGACAGTTCCGCTTCGCGTTGCTGCAGGTAGGTGATCGCCTCGTCGCGGGTCTCCTCGGCTTCGTGCAGTTCCTGGCTGATCCGGTCGAGTTCGCTCACATCGCGTGCGCTGACGCGGGTGAACCGGTGCACCAGCCAGTTGGCGAACCAGCCCAGAACAAACGCGACGAACAGGATCGCCGCCGTGGCAATGATGAATTCAGTTCTGCTCATTGTTCGCGTTCTCCGTCCCGTCTCCATCTGCGCTGTCGCCAGCGGCAGCCTCCGCGTCCCCATCGGTTGCCGTCTCACCGCTATCTTCCCCGGCGTCTTCTCCGGTCTCGGAGGCCGCATCGGCGGCTGTCTCCGGCGCGGATTCGGCGGCGACCGCCTCCAGCGTGGTCTGCTCTTCCTTGATTGGTTCGGGGCGGATCAGGTGAAACTCGATCCGGCGGTTCGCTTCGCGGCCTGCCTCGGTCCCGTTATCGGCGATGGGGCGGCTTTCGCCATAGCCGACGGCGGCATAGGACGACGTCAGCACCCTGCGCGCGCGCAGTTCGTTCAGCACCGACTGGGCGCGGGACTGGCTGAGTTCCTTGTTCATGACCTCGCGGCCCTGGCTGTCGGTGTGACCCTGGATTTCCAGCCGGATCTCGCCGCAATCCGACAGGATGTCGGCAATCCGGTTCATGGTGCCAAGCGAGTCTTCGGTGATCGTGGCCGATCCCGGTTCGAACGCAATCTTCTGTTTCTGCTGGACCTCGATGATTTGCGCCTCGCACAGTTCGGGATCGGGCGGCGCGTCCTGCGGGATCGGGCGATCACGGGTTTCGATCTCGAGCGCGAAGCCCCCGACATCGCCCAGTTTTGCCGCCAGCAGCCGTGACAGCTTGGCATCGGCGTCGGGATCGTAGCTGGCGCCGCGCAGCGAAACGCTGTCCGGGGTCACGGTTGCCGAGCCGTTCAGGAGTTCGGCCAGCGCCTCGAGCCCCACCAGCACCCGCACGGCCCAGTCGTCGGGCTGGCCGGGTACCACGCGCACCGCCATATGCACCCGGTCCGACCCGAACTGCGCGCGTGCAAAGCTGTCGGCCATCAGCCGTTGCGTTTCATCCTCGACGCGCCCGCGCAGCTGCACCAGCCCTTCGGGGCTGAGTGTGGCCGTGAACTCGGGCGGGCCGTCGCCCTTGCCGGTGTCTTCCGGCTCGGGCAGGACCGCGTCCAGGGCGAATACCGGCGGCAGCGCCGTCTGCAATTCACCTACGACAAGGTCGAACCGATCCGGATCCGTGCCCTGCGCGGCTGTCAGCGAAATCTCGGCATCCGCCATGGTCAATTGCCCGCCGCCCAGCTCTGCCAGCGCGGCGATCGTCAGTTCGGCGGCGGTGCCCCAGTTCGGCGACGGTACACCCAGCCCGATGGTGCAGTCGGCATCGCCCGTCACCCCGACGGCGGCAGCGGCCTTGATGATGCGCCCGCGCGTCAGTTCGGTATCGGCAGAGCAGGCATCGAAGCGCGGGCCGCGGTCGTCGATCAGGAACCGCAGAGTGAACGGTGTGATCACCGGGCGCGGCGATGAGATGTCGAGCGTCAGTTTGAGGTGAGGCGGTGCGGTGCGCGACAGGTTGTCTTCCAGCTCCGCCTTGGCCTCGGCGCTGTCGGTCATGCCCGATACCACCAGCGTATCGGCGGATACCGAGATTTTCGAACGCGGCATCCGGTCGAGTACCGAGAGCGCGAAATCCATCGCCGCGTCCCAGCCGGACGGCACCGCATAGTCGGCGGATTCGAGGAAATCGGCCACCGTTCCGGCGCCCGCGATTTCGGCCAGCCGCCGGTTCAGCCGGTTGCGGTCGGTCCGGGTCGGGATCAGACCGATGATCGAGATGCCATCCACATTACGCAGGATTTCGGCCGAGAAACGTGGCGGCTCAACCTGGGTGCCGGGCACGACATCCATCTCGTCGATGATCCGTGCGGCATCCACGTTCTCGCCGGCGCTGCTGAGCGCGAGGAACCGTGACGCTTCGTCGGGGGCGGTGCCGGTCAGGATGACGCGCAGCCCGTCCGCTTCGACCTCGGCCCAGTCGTGGCCGTTGCGGTCCAGCGTTTCGCGGATGTTGATTTCGGTCTTGTCCTCGACAACGGACACGGCAACCGCGGCGCCCGCAAGGCACAGCGCGGCGGCGAACAAAAAGGCGAGGAGTGCGAACAGGGTCGGGTTGCGGCGCATGAAACAGGTGAGTCCTTGGTCGGTCGATCCGTCTTAGCCCTCAGCGTGCCGGTGTTCAATCAGGCCAGCAGCGCAATCACGAAGAAGATCAGCGGTATCAGGCCGGTGTCGCGGTTCATCCGGAACAGGCGCAGCATCCTGTCCGGGTCGGTGTGATCGAAGCCACGCAGTTGAAATGCCATGTGCCAGCCCATCGCCCAGGGGCCGGCGAGGGCGATCACCAGCGCCAGCACGCCGGCCTGCGGCAGCGCCGCGCGAATCACCGCCAGCGCCATCAGCGCCACGGTGGCGGCGAGGAAGTATTTCAGCCAGCGCGCGGTATCGTCGCCGAACAGCCGGGCGGTCGATTTCACGCCGATCAGCGCATCGTCCTCGGTATCCTGATGGGCATAGATGGTGTCGTAGAACAGCGTCCAGGCGATGCCCGCGACATAGAGCAGCACCGCCGATAGTCCGAGCGACCCGGTATGTGCTGCCCAGGCCAGAAGCGCGCCCCAGTTGAAGGCCAGCCCGAGAAAGACCTGCGGCCACCAGGTAAACCGTTTGGCAAAAGGGTAGATTGCCACCGGCAGCAACGCGAGAATACCCAGCGCGATAGCCGTGCCGTTGAACGTCAGCAGGATGGCAAAGGCAATGAGCGCCTGTGCGATCATCCAGGCCAGCGCCTGCGTGACACTCACCTGGCCCGACGGGATCGGCCGGGACCGTGTGCGTGCGACCCGCCCGTCGAAATCCCGGTCGGTGATGTCGTTCCAGGTGCAGCCCGCGCCGCGCATCAGCCACGCGCCCGCCGCGCAACCCAGTGCGATCCAGAGATCGCCCCAGCGGGGCGACTGGTCGGCCAGGATCGCCAGCGCCAGTCCCCACCAGCAGGGGATCAGCAGCAGCCAGGTGCCGATGGGCCGGTCCGCCCGCGACAGGCGCAGATAAGGGCGCAGCGCCGGTGGGGCATAGCGGTCCACCCAGTTGCCGGTGGGGGCATCGGCGACCCGTCCGGTCTCGCTCTTCTCTGGCGTCTGCGTTTGCCCTTGCATATGTAGGCTTTCATGGTGGCGAAGGTCAGGCTCTATGTAGATCACCCGCTGGGGGCGGGGCAATCGGTTCCGCTGTCGCGGGATCAGGCGCATTACCTGTTCGGGGTGATGCGGCTGGGCGTGGGCGCCCAGGTTTCGCTGTTCAATGGCCGCGACGGAGAGTGGCGTGCCGGTGTGGCGGAGGCCGGCAAGCGCGGCGGCGTTCTGGTGGCCGAGGAACAGACCGCGCC
>CAYGNB010000280.1:0-4592 GCA_964351135.1 uncultured Rhodobacterales bacterium
TGCTGGCGGAATGGGATATGGCCAGCGGGCTGCATATCCGGCGCGTGCGCACGCCGCTGGGCGTGATCGGCGTGATTTACGAAAGCCGCCCCAACGTGACCGCCGATGCGGGTGCGCTGTGCCTGAAATCGGGCAACGCGGTGATCTTGCGCGGTGGGTCAGAGAGCTTTCACTCCTCGGCGGCGATCCATGCCTGCCTGGTCGAAGGGGTCAAGGCGGCGGGTCTGCCCGAAGACGCGATCCAGCTGGTGCCGACCCGTGACCGGGCGGCGGTGTCCGAATTGCTGACAATGACCGATCATGTGGACGTGATCGTACCGCGCGGTGGCAAGGGGCTGGTCGGGCTTGTGCAACGCGAGGCGCGCGTACCTGTCTTTGCCCATCTCGAAGGCATCGTGCATATCTATGTCGACAAGGCGGCGGACCGGCAGAAAACGCTCGACGTTGTGCTAAACGCCAAAACCCGCCGCACCGGCATCTGTGGTGCCGCCGAATGCCTGCTGATCCATCAAGATGTCGTCGAAACACTGGGCCGCGAGGTGATCGAGGCACTGCTGGCCACGGGTGTCGAGGTACGCACCGATGCGGCATTGAGCGGTATCGCCGGAGCCGTCGCTGCCGATGACGGTGATTGGGGGCGCGAATATCTCGATTCGATCATCGCGGCCAAGGTCGTGCCCGACATCGATGCGGCAATTGACCATATCCGTCGCTATGGGTCGAACCATACCGATTGCATCATGACCGAGGATGGCAGCGCGGCGGCGCGGTTCTTCGAACGGCTCGACAGCGCGATCCTGATGCAGAATGCCTCGACCCAGTTCGCCGACGGGGGCGAATTCGGCATGGGGGCCGAAATCGGCATCGCCACCGGCAAGATGCATGCCCGCGGGCCGGTGGGCGCGGCACAGTTGACCAGTTTCAAATACCTGGTAACCGGCGATGGCACCGTTCGCGGCTGAGACGGCTCAGAATTCGAGCACCAGCCGATCGCCCTCGCGGGTATAGGTAAGGCTGCGCCCGAGTTCGCGGGCAACCTGGGGGATCAGGGCAAACTGCACCTGCGCCGGCGTGACGGGGGCGGGCGGTGGCGCACCTGCGAGCACCGCCCAGAGCGCGGCATCCATCGTCATCTTTCCGGCCTCGCCGACCATGCGCCAGTGGCCGGCATGGCTGTCGACCCGTACGTTTCCGCCATAAGGCATTGCGGTTTCGAAGCATTGCAGCGCGAGGAAGGCCAGCCTGACCTCGGTGCGCGGCAGCGGATCGGTTGGGGACCACTCCACCCGCATCCGCCCGCCGCGGCCCATGTCGTCGAGGACCGAAACGATCTCGGCCCGGCCGATCTTCTGGTCGTCGGCCCGGCCATAGGCGATGCGGAAAAAACGGATCCGCGCCCCGGCATTGCCGACGCTGTCGGCGATCAATTCCATCTCGGGCCCCTGTGCGGCGCCGGTCAGGTCGAGCAGTTCCAGACCGTTGGTGATCGCCCCGATCGGACTGATCAGATCGTGGCAGATCCGCGACCCTATCAAAGTCGCGAGATTAACATTAGTATCGCCCATGAAAATGTCCCCCAAAGGACCGGATAATGTCCGATCTCAACGCCATACTTGCACCGGGTATGCTGGTGCGCCATCCGGGAAAACCCCAATGGGGTACCGGCCAGGTGCAATCCAGTATCGGCGGCCGGATTACGGTGAACTTTCCCGAAGCGGGCAAGGTGGTCATTGATGGTACCCGTATCGAACTGATCCCCGTCTTTGATCCGTGAAACTGGTTGACGAATGGTAAATGCGTCGCGGTTGCGCCGTACCGGTGCTTTGGCTAAGACCGGACAGCAAATCCGCCCCATCCAATTCACGACATGCTGACCCAGAGCACCGATTTTTCCGTCAGGATCGCCCGTACCGCTGACGATCTGCGTGCCGCGCAGGCGCTGCGCTACGATGTGTTCGTACGCGAACTGGGCGGAGGCGGCGCCATGGTCGATCACGCGGCGGGGCTGGAGCGTGACCGGTTCGACCCGTTTTTCGACCATTTGATTGCCCAGGATGACAGCACCGGACAGGTGGTCGGGGCCTATCGTCTGTTGCGCGACGATCAGGCCGCGCGCGCAGGCCAGTTCTATTCCGAAGACGAATACGACCTGTCGGTTCTCAAGGCATCGGGACGCAGGCTGCTGGAACTGGGCCGATCCTGCCTGCATCCCGATTATCGCGGTGGCACAGTGATGGTCCACCTCTGGTCCGCGCTGGCGGATTATGTGGCCGAACACGGGATCGAAATCCTGTTTGGTGTTGCCAGCTTTCACGGCACCGACACCGAGGCACTGGCGCAGCCATTGTCGATGCTGCATCACAACCACCTGGCGCCGCCCGAGCTGCGGGTGCGCGCGCAACCCGCACATTTCCAGCGCATGGACCTGTTGCCACCCCAAGCGCTCGACCGGCGCCGTGCAATGCTGCAGGTTCCGTCGCTGATCAAAGCCTATCTCAAACTGGGCGGCACGGTGGGTGAGGGTGCGTTCATCGACCACGACTTCAATACGGTCGATGTTTGCCTGGTGATGGATACAGGGCGGATGAACGAGCGACAAAAGCGGCTCTATACCCGTAGCCGGGAGGCATGACGCCGCTCTGGGACAGCGAGATTCCGCCCGATCCGGTGGAAATCACGGCTGCGGGATGGCTGCGCGTCGTATTTCGCGGGCTGGTGCTGAGCGGGCTGGTATTCGGATGCCTGGCGCTGTTGTTGGTGGTCCGGTTGGTGGAACGACCGCTTTGCGGTGTGCGGCGTCCGGTCACGCCCTACATCACGCAATTCGTCTGTCGTAATGCGTTTCGCGTCCTGGGCATGACGTTTCGCAGCACCGGCGAATTGATGACGGGAAAGGGCGCGGTCGTCTCCAATCACGCCTCGTGGCTGGACATCTTTGCCCTCAATGCGCGCAAACGGATCTATTTCGTCTCAAAGGCCGAGGTGGCGAGCTGGCCCGGTATAGGGTGGCTGGCGCGCGCCACCGGCACCGTTTTCATCGAACGCGACCGCAAACGCGCGCGCGAACAGACCGAACTGTTCGAGGCACGGCTGCGCGCGGGGCACAAGCTGCTGTTCTTTCCCGAAGGTACGTCGACGGATGGCCTGCGCGTTCTTCCTTTTAAAACAACTCTTTTTGCGGCTTTCTTTACAGATTCTCTGAGGGATAGAATGCAGATCCAGCCCGTCACGCTGGTCTATTTCGCGCCTGACGGGCAGCCCGAACGGTTTTATGGCTGGTGGGGCGAGATGGCGTTCGGGCCGCATCTGCTGGCCACGCTGGCGGCGCGTCGACAGGGATCGGTCGAAGTGATCTATCACGCGCCGGTGCGGGTCGCCGAGTTTGCCAACCGCAAGGCCCTGGCCCGGTATTGCGAAAATTCCGTCCGTGCGGGGCTCGATGCCGCCTTGAGTACGCAACTGGATCGCCCTGCAGAGCCGTGAGGCCGGGTAATTGCCGCAGTTAACGATCCACCGGCCCCCGGACAAACACAGGTTCCAGCGCCGCAACTTGCCCCTTGCGGGGAATAACGAAGTCCCATATACGCGCGCCATTCAAACCCGCAGGCGGGGTTTGGGCCTGTCCGGGGGAGACATCCCCGGCAGACCACCGGTTGGGGCACACGCCCTGAACCCCCGCCGAGGCTAAAACCGGAAAGGAAAACGAGCATGGCTCTTCCCGAGTTCACCATGCGTCAGCTGCTTGAAGCCGGCGTTCACTTTGGCCACCAGACCCAGCGCTGGAACCCGCGCATGGGCGAATACATCTATGGTGCGCGTAACGGTATCCATATTCTGGACCTGACGCAGACTGTTCCGATGCTGGACCAGGCCCTGCAGGTGATCCGCGACACCGTGGCCAAGGGCGGCCGCGTGCTGTTTGTCGGCACCAAGCGTCAGGCCAGCGCGCCCATCGCCGAAGCGGCCGAGAAGTCGGCGCAGTACTACATGAACCACCGTTGGCTGGGCGGTACGCTGACCAACTGGAAAACCGTTAGCCAGTCGATCAACCGTCTCAAGGAAATCGACGAGGCGATGGAAGCCGGCGCCGAGGGCCTGACCAAGAAAGAACGTCTGGGCATGGAACGCGACCAGGGCAAGCTGCAGGCTTCGCTGGGCGGTATCCGTGAAATGGGCGGCACGCCGGACCTGCTGTTCGTCATCGACGTGAAAAAAGAAGCCCTGGCCGTGGCCGAGGCCAACAAGCTTGGTATCCCGGTCGTGGCCGTGGTCGATACCAACTGTTCGCCCGACGGCATCGACTACATCATTCCCGGCAATGACGACGCATCGCGTGCGATCGGGCTTTATTGCGATCTGGCCGCGCGTGCGGCGCTGGACGGCATGAGCGCACAGCTTGGCGCCGCCGGTGTCGACCTGGGTGCGATGGAAGAAGCGCCCGCCGAAGAGGCCGTGGCCGAAGCCGCCGCCGAGGAAGCAACCGCCGAGGCACCGGTCGAAGGCTGAGCTTTCGTCACCGTTACGACATGCGGGGCAGGCTATGACCTGCCCCAGACCCGTTGAAATGAGGAGAGCCAAGAGATGGCAATCAC
>CAYGNB010000281.1:0-4578 GCA_964351135.1 uncultured Rhodobacterales bacterium
GTCTGAGGCCGGTTGGGCTTTGGATCATAGAGATCGATAACGAGGTGCCGTCCACCCTCCATCGATGCCCGTGCAGGGCAATCGCACCCCAACGTGATATCGAGCCCCGCGCCGGTTTCCCGGTCGCGAAATCCGGCCACCCGGTCACGACCGATCCGGCGGAACACCTGATCGGTGTCGAAACGATGATCGCCGCCGTCCAGATCCAGGCGTATCCCGCGATGGATCGGATCCAGCGACCAATCGGCCCTGGCGGGCAATCTGAACACCAGGCGAGTGAAATCGCCGTGTTCGCCGGACCGTACTGTAATGGTTTCGGCTGCGGCGGCACTGCCGACCACGAGCGCCACGGCGGCAAGAGTGCGGATCATGCGGCGTCCTGCTTGACGGATTTCAGGGCGTCCTCGAGATCGGTGAAACCGGGGCGGATATGGGCCGGCGTATTCTGGCGTCCGACCTCGATGCAGATGGCCGCTGCGTGATTGTGCAGATTGGCCACCAGCACCTCGCGGATCAACTGATAGAAATGCCCGTCTTCTTCGATGACAGTGCGCACACGCGCGGCGAAGGGACCGACCAGCCCGTAGGCCAGAAATACCCCCAGAAATGTTCCGACCAGGGCGCCGCCGATCATCTTGCCCAGGATCTCCGGCGGCTGATCGATCGATCCCATCGTCTTGATCACCCCCAGAACGGCGGCGACGATGCCCAGCGCGGGCAGACCGTCGGCCACCGTCTGGAGGGCGTGCGAGGAATGCAGCGCATGATGCAGGTTGGTTTCCATCCGCTTTTCGAGCACTTCCTCGACCTGATGCGGGTCGTCATAGTTCATCGATGCGGACCGCATGGTGTCGCAGATCAGATCGACCGCCTCGCGGTCGCCGAGGATCTTGGGATATTTCCCGAAGAGCGCGGAGTTTTTCGGATCCTCGATATGGCTTTCCGCATCGACGGGGTTGGACCGGGCGACGCGGATCAGCGCGAAGAGCAGGCACAGCAGGTCGCGATAGTCCTCGGGTTTCCATTTCGGGCCGCGAAACACCTTGGCGATGTCCCGGCCGGTATGCTTGACGGCAGCCAGATCATTGCTGAGCAGGAACGCGCCAACAGCGGCACCGCCGATCATCATCAACTCGAACGGAAGCGAATGAAGGATGATCGCCATCTTGCCCCCGGCGGCGATGTAGCCGCCAAAGACCATCCCGAAGATCATGATAATGCCGAATATACCGATCACGCGCCGATTCCTTCCCCGGTTCACGGCACCGTCCCACAGCCGGCTTAACAAAGCCTTGCCGCCGTTACCCCGCTTGCGCCCGTGATCGTCGCGTCCTAAATCTGCGCGTCATGGCAAAGCAAAAAACAGATCCCAACTACAAGGTGATCGCCGAGAACCGGCGCGCCCGCTTCGATTACGCGATCGAAGACGACCTGGAGTGTGGGCTGCTGTTGCAGGGGTCCGAGGTCAAGGCCTTGCGCGCCACCGGCGCGAACATCGCCGAAAGCTATGCTGCGGTCGAAGGTGGCGAATTGTGGCTGGTCAACAGCTACATCGCGCCTTACGTGCAGGCCAAGACATTTCCCCACGAGGAACGTCGCCGCCGCAAGCTGCTGGTATCGCGCAGGCAGCTCGCAGATCTGTGGAACGCCACCCAGCGCAAGGGCATGACACTGGTGCCGATCGTGCTCTATTTCAACCACAAGGGGCTGGCCAAACTGAAGATCGGGATCGCCAAGGGCAAGAAGCTGCATGACAAGCGCGAAAGCCAGGCGAAGCGCGACTGGGGCCGGCAGAAGCAACGGTTGCTGAAGGATCACGGATAAGGCGCAATCTGCCTCTGCGCCGCCTTGCGGTAAAGCCCTCCAGCGGCTAGGCAGGGCGGGACATTCCGCGAGGGAAAAGACATGGCGCAGGACGATCCGAAAACCCTTGTTTCCACCGACTGGCTGGCGGCGCATCTGAAAGACCCCGACCTGCGGGTTCTGGATGCGTCATGCTATCTGCCCGGGTCCGGGCGCGATGCAAAGGCCGAGTATGACGCCGGGCATATTCCTGGCGCGCGGTTTTTCGATATCGACGACATTTCCGACCATCGGTCGGACCTGCCGCATATGGTGCCGCCGGTCGAGAAATTCATGTCGCGGTTGCGCGCGATGGGGGTGGGCGACGGGCATCAGGTCGTGGTCTATGACGCTGCGGGGCTGTTTTCCGCCGCTCGCGTCTGGTGGCTTTTCCGGCTGATGGGGCAGGAGGATGTGGCCGTGCTCGACGGGGGGCTTCCGAAATGGACCGCCGAGGGGCGGGAGATCGAAGACCTGCCGCCCGTGATCCGCGACCGCCATATGACGGTACGGGTGCAGAACAGCCTCGTGCGCGATGTAACCCAGGTCAGCCAGGCGTCGAAACTGGGCGATCACGAGATCCTCGATGCGCGGTCGGCCGAGCGGTTCCGGGGCGAGGCGCCCGAACCCCGCGAAGGTCTGCGCGCCGGTCATATCCCGGGATCCCGCAGCGTGCCCTATACCAGCCTGCTGAACGGCGATGCCACGATGAAGTCGCCCGACGAGTTGCGGCGGGTGTTCGATGCCGCTGGCGTGGATCTGTCCAAGCCGGTCATCACCACCTGCGGGTCAGGGGTGACGGCGGCGGTGATCAGCCTGGCGCTGGAACGGATCGGCAAGACCGATCATTCGCTCTATGACGGGTCCTGGACCGAATGGGGCGCCTTCCCGACCCTTCCCATCGCAACCGGAGACGCGTGATGTTCGAAACGCTGAAAGCCCAACCCGCCGACAAGATCCTCGCCCTGATGCAGATGTTCCGCGACGACCCGCGGGCCGACAAAATCGATCTGGGCGTGGGTGTCTATCGCAACGCCGATGGCATCACTCCGGTGATGCGCGCGGTCAAGGCCGCCGAGCATCGGCTGTGGGAAACCCAGGAAACCAAGGCCTATACCGGATTGCTGGGCGATCCGGCCTATTCGGACGCCATGATCGGGTTGATTCTGGGTGATGCGGTGCCGCGCGCCGCGATTGCAGCCGCCGCCACACCGGGCGGTACCGGCGCCTGCCGGCAGGCATTCGAGATGATCCGCATGGCCAATCCGTCTGCGCGGGTTTTCGTGTCCGATCCGACCTGGCCCAACCACATTTCGATCCTGAACTATCTGGGGATCGAAATGGTGCCCTACCGCTATTTCGACAGCGACACCCGCGGCGTGGATTTCGACGGCATGATCGCCGACCTGAAAACGGCTGCGCCGGGCGATGTCGTGCTGCTGCATGGCTGCTGTCATAACCCGACCGGGGCAAACCTGAACCCGGTGCAATGGCAAGAGGTGATCGCGGTGCTGAACGCCACCGGCGCCGTGCCGATGATCGACATCGCCTATCAGGGTTTTGGCGACGGTCTCGAGGCGGATGCCGCCGGCACCCGTGCTGTCGCCGCCGGTGTGCCCGAATGCCTGATTGCGGCGAGCTGTTCGAAGAATTTCGGCGTCTATCGCGAACGCACCGGCCTGCTGATGGCCGTTGCCGCCGATACCGCCCGTCAGGGGCTGAATCAGGGAACGCTGGCCTATCTGAACCGGCAGAACTATTCCTTCCCTCCCGATCATGGCGCGCGGGTCGTGACCACGATCCTCAACGATGCCGATCTGCGCGCCGACTGGGCGGCGGAACTGGAAGAGGTGCGGCTGTCCATGCTGGGCTTGCGGCAGCAGCTGGCGGACGAACTGCAACGGTTGTCCGGGTCGGACAGGTTCGCCTTTATCGGGCAGCATCGCGGCATGTTCTCGCGCCTCGGTGCCTCGCCCGAGCTGGTTGAGAAACTGCGTCAGGAACACGGAATCTACATGGTGGGCGACAGCCGCCTTAACGTCGCCGGGCTGAACGCCAGTACGGTGCCGATCCTGGCCGAGGCCATCATCAAGGTTGGCGTCTGACTCTAAGCCGCCGCGCCCTGCCGCGCGGCGTTGAGAGCAACAAGAAATGAAAAACCCCGGGCCAAGGCCCGGGGTTTTCCCGTTTTCGATGGCAGGGGCGTCAGCCCAACGAGAACTCCGGGTAGGCTTCCATGCCGGTTTCGGCCTGGTCCAACCCGTTGATCTCGGATTCTTCGTCCGGGCGCAGGCCGATGAGTGCCTTGATCGCCATGAACACGATGAGGCTGACGACGAACACGAACAGGCCGATGGCCGCAAAACCGATGAGCTGGGTGACAAAGCTGGCCTCGGAGTTGGTCCAGGCGACGATGAACGTGCCCCAGAGACCGGCGATCAGGTGCACCGGAATGGCGCCCACCACGTCGTCGATCTTCAGCTTGTCCAGCAGGGGCACCGTGAACACCACGATCACGCCACCGGCCGCGCCGATGATCAGCGCCTGGAACAGGCTCGGGTTCAGCGGTTCGGCGGTGATCGACACCAGCCCGGCCAGCGCGCCGTTCAGAACCATGGTCAGGTCGACCTTGCCATAGCGTAGCTGAACCAGGATCAGCGCGGCGACGGCACCGGCTGCAGCGGCCATGTTGGTGTTGGCGAAGATGCGCGAGATGTCGGCGATGTCAGAGATCGT
>CAYGNB010000282.1:0-4534 GCA_964351135.1 uncultured Rhodobacterales bacterium
GGAACCATTGGTCGCTGACGGCGCAGCAGGCTCTGCTCGAAATCCGGCTCCTGGCTGCGCGGCGCCAACTGCTGTTCGCCGAACCGGGCGAACGCGTGACCGACATCGCCTTTGAATGCGGATTCAACCATCTCGGACGGTTCGCAACACAGTATCGCGGCAGATTCGGCGAGAGCCCGTCCCAGACGATGATGCGCAGCAGGCATTAGCCCTTTGGGCAGCAATTGTTTTCTCAATCAACTCCCAACCGCCTTTCGGCGTAAAATACCGGATCTCCGTTTCAGGAATTGATTGCGCAGAACGCATTAACACCGCACCATTCCCGGATTATCAATGTTCAAAACGCGGCTTCGAATTAGCCTGAATATTTCATTTCTGCTTGACAGACGCATGTAAAACACGTCCCATCTCACCCAAAGGGTAATGAATTTACCCTATCACAAGAACTCCTTCGCGCGTTTACACCGGAATTCTTGTGACGAGTATTCAGCAGTTTACGTGAAACAGACTGGGCCGTGCCGAGAGCGCGACTCATAGTTCTATGGGCAGGAAGGAAAATAATGTCCGCTACACGGAAACAACAGTTCGATCCACCTCGGTTCTCCAGATCACGACTGCGCCTGTCATCCGCATTGGTTCCGGCGCTCGGCATGATGGCCGGGGTTTGGGTATTGACCGCCCCGTCGATGGGGGCTGCCCAATGCTCGGTTACAGGCTCCAGCACAACGGTCGGCCAGGTCACCTATCTCGGCCCCAGCGCCGTAGTCGATTGCCCGGCGGGGACGTTGGAGAGCAGGAGTTTTCTGGGGCCGGACCTGGGAAGGCTTCCGGATAGCATCAACAAATCGCCTGCCGAAGATCTCAAGTTAACGGTACGACCGAATGCAACCCTGAGCGGAAGCACGGCACAGGATTCCAACACCGCCCCTGTCGTGTTTGCCGGCACCGGCTCCGTGATCGAAGTTCAGCACGAAGGCAGCATCAACACGTTCCATACCAGCCAAGGGGGTATCGCGATCGCCGGAACCGGCGGGCGAGTGGTCGTCAATCAGCTCGGCGGGAAAAAGGGACATATCAGCACCCGGGCCGAGGCCATCAACGGGTCTCTTTTCGCTGCCCCTGCAGATGGCTGGCACATCCAGAACCTGGGAGTCATCACGACGCGGGCAGACAATGACAGCGCGACCATCAGGACCGGAACCAACGCCACGCTGGAAAACTATGCGTCCGGTCTCATCCGTCGACAATCCACCGGGCCAGGCGGAGCATTCGGCCCCGCAATCGTAGCGGTCAGGCTGGGTGACGGCAGCACGCTGAAAAACGACGGAACGATCGAGGTCACCTCCAGAGGCGTCAACGTCGGATCCGTTGTCAATCTACTGGGCAACTCTCAGCTCACCAACAGCGGCACGATAAAACTCGACGGCCCCGGCACCGGATCTGCTGTTGTCGTCACGAAGCCCACGGGTACATCGCAGGCGCCGACCACTATCACCAACGAAGCGAGCGGCATTATCGACGCCAGAACCGGCAAATGGGCAGTAAATGTTGGTAAGGGAAGCGGCAACGCGATTACCAACCGCGGCACGATATTGGGCGGCACCGGTGGTGGCATCCGCAACGTGGGCGAAGATTTCAGATATGTGCACGCCGCTGACGCCAAGATCGAAGGTGACGTGCGCGCGGAAGTGCTGGAGCGCCGGGTAAAAGCCCAATTCCAGGGCGTAGCAAGATGCACTGGCAGCAACGCGCCGGTGGCCTGTTTCGAGAATGTCTACAACCACCCCAAGACGGCGACAATCGAGGTCGTTTCGAACAAGACGGTGTCGTTCGACCCGGCGAAAACCGAACTCTTCGGCTTCAGCAGGATTGTCCTTTCCGGGACCGGCACACTGAAGCTCGGTCAGGATTTCGAGGGGGGCGACCGGCAGGGTCCCGGCACTTCTCCAACCGGTCATTTCCGGCAGTTCCTGACATTCAATGTTCAGGATGCCGACGGAACCATCGACCTTGCCGGGTCGATCAGCGATTCCGCCAGCGGGAACCGTGCGATCGTCAACAAGATTGGCGACGGCACGCTGCGACTGACGGGCGATTCGACCTTCACGGGTAATTTCAGCGTCATCGGCGGGATCGTCGATGTCGATGGCACGCTCGCATCCCGGACCAACGTAAAGATCGGCGCCGGGCTGACGGGGTCCGGGGAAATCAAGAACCGGCTGAATCTGGAGGGCGGCGCGCGCATTGCCAGCGATGGCAAGACCGAGGTGCTGACCGTCGGTTCGCTTCACACCGATTCGGGATCGGTGATCCAGATCGACGCCAACGAAAATGGCGGCGGTCTGAGTTCCGACCGGATCGACGTCAAGGGCGTCGCAACCTTTGACGGAAACACAACGCTCGACGCGGTTTTCGATGCGAACGCGAAACTGCCGGCCCTTCAGGGCATCACGGTGGTCGAAGCGGACAAGGGGCTGGCCGGTACCGCACCCAGCGTGACACTGGATCCGGCATCCCTGCCGCATGGGCAGAATTTCCACCTGAATCTGGAGGCACTCAACATCACGGGCGCAACTGGCCCGAGCCCCTATGTCGGACCAGGTCAGAAACTGCCGCCGCTGACCGGGAATACAGGCGTGATATCCCTGCAGATCATCAATGACGATCCTAACTTCGTCACGCCACCGCAAGTCACCGTCATCAACGGCCCCTACCAGGTGCCGCACGCGCAGCCTCAGCTCAATCCACAGCGGGTTCCACAGCTCATTCCGGCGAAAACCCCCTATCTGGCGCCGTCGCTGATTAAGGGAGCCACGTCGCAGGTGACCACGCCAGTCGTCAAACACGGCAAGACCCCGGCAAAAACCGGCATCCGCGTTACCGGCGGCGGCGGGGTGCAACTGGGCGGCGGCACGCTGATCCCGCAGCCCCAGACTGCGGGCGGCGGCCAGACCCCGGCGCACACCATCCCGATCGGGAACGTCAACCATGTGGTCGTGGTCGAACCGCCCAAGAATATCACGACGAATTTCGTCTCGGTCGTCGGATCCTATGGCAAGGTCGATCAGACCCACGCCGGGGTCGGATCAAAATATGCGCTTCTCTACACGCCACATTCCGTCAGCGTGGCGAACATCCCGAACGCCTATGGCAACCTGCGCCCGCTTGGCGTGACACAGACCACGACGCAGCAGCAGGTCGGCAACGCCCTCGACAACCTGCTGCCCCAAGCACACGCCCGGCCGACCTCGGCCTCGCAGGCGCAGTTGGTCGCGGGACTTTATCCGCAATCGCTCCAACAGATTAACGATACCCTCGATTCGATCGCGGGCACAGATGCGGACCCGACCTTCGTGACGGTGCTGAACAACCGGATCTTTCAGAACGCGATACAGTCGCGCCTGGGAGATCTGCGCGCGGACGACCCGGCACCCGCGGTGACGCAGGGCGGACATGTTTCCGATCCCGGCCGCTACGCCTGGGGGGAACTGGTCGGGCGCTATGCCGAAAGCGACAGCTATCTCGGTGGCGCCGATCTGAGAACCTGGGGGATCATTCTCGGGGCGGACCAGATGCTCGATTCGGGCATACGGGTCGGTGCCGGCCTGGCCTATACGGATACGTCCGTCGATATGGATAGCGGTGCGAACGACTCTGTCAGCAACCTCGAACTCGGTGTTTACGGCAGCTGGGAACAGAATGGCTGGTTTGCCAATGGCACGCTCGGCGTGGGCTATCACCGGCTTGACCTCGACCGTGTCGTGAACAACGGGAGCCAGAACATCGCGCTGTCGGGCAGCGCCGACGCGCGCAGCTTCTTTGCGGGTATCGAGGCCGGGCGGGTGATCCCGACCAGCTTTGGCGCCATCGAACCGGCGGCGGCGCTGCGGTATATGTATGTCGACCGGGACGGATATACCGAAACCGGTTCCGACGTTCTCGCGCGCGACGTTTCGGGGACCACCCTGAATGCCGGTCAGGCCATACTCGGCATCCGTGGCTATGGGACGATCGTCGGCAGAAATGGCACGATCTGGAGACCCGAGGCAAGCATCGGCTATGCCCGCGAGATTGGCGATACGAATATCAACGAAACGGCATCGCTGATCGGCGCGCCGGGTTCGTCGTTCCCCGTTATCACCGCGGGACCGGGCGATGACGCCGGGTTCGTCCACCTGCGCCTGTCCAGCCAGAAGGGGCGCGGCACCTTCTTTGTCGATTACGCCGCGGACGTGCGTGACGATTTCGTCTCGCAAACGTTCAGCGCGGGTTTCAGCATGTCGTTCTGATCCCGACAGCAACGCATTCCCTGACCGGTCGAGCCTCAATAGCCAGTTGACCGGTCAGGGAACCATTCACGTCACTGAAACACCCCAGTCCCGGAGCGCGTCTTCCTGTCCGTCGCCCGGCGACGGCGCGGGGGTTGGCGTTTCCGGCTTCGCGGCTCGAAAGCGCGGAGCAGGACACGGCTGAAGATCTCCACCGACATCGCAATAGGTCTCGCGCGCCAGAACATGGGGGTGGCGCAGCGCTT
>CAYGNB010000283.1:0-4531 GCA_964351135.1 uncultured Rhodobacterales bacterium
TGCCGCGCCCGATCGTCGAATATTGCTACAAGGACGATGCGCTGGGCGATCCGCTGGTGACCGAGGAGCATATCGCCGCCTTTGGATGGGCCAGCCAGCAGGACATGGACGACGTCCTTTCGCTGGCGCTGCGGGTCAACGACTTTATGTCCGGTCTGATGCTGGGTGTCGGTATCCGGCTGGTCGATTTCAAGATCGAGGTGGGCCGTGTCTACGAAGGCGATTTCCAACGGCTCGTTGTGGCCGATGAAATCAGCCCCGACAGCTGCCGTCTGTGGGACATCGAAACCGGCCGCAAGCTGGACAAGGACGTGTTCCGCCGTGATCTGGGCGATCTGTCGGACGCCTATTCCGAGGTTGCGCGGCGGTTGGGCGTGATGCCGAAATCGGCGCCGATGACAAAGCCGACGCTGATCAACTGACGCCCGCAGCGCTGGCCGACGGGCTGCAGGGACCATTCGAGACAAAGCGGGACCGGGTGCGGTTTCGCTACATACCGGGGACGGACGATGAAGGCACGGGTGCATGTGATGCTGAAAAACGGGGTGCTCGACCCGCAGGGCGCGGCGGTACGTCATGCGTTGGGCGCGCTGGGGTTCGACGGTGTCGAGCGGGTGCGGCAGGGCAAGGTGATCGACCTAGACCTCGCCGACGGCACGACCGAGGCACAGGTGCGGGACATGTGCGAAAAACTGCTCGCCAACACCGTGATCGAATCCTATTCGATCGAACTCGGCTGAGCCCGCAGGCGGTTCGGCCCGGGATGCCGCCGGTTTTGCCCGGCGCGCGTTTTCCGGGATTGATCCGCACCGGATCCGTGGCTATGTCAGCCGCGACCGCGCACCGGACCGAACCGGGCGCGACCATGCATAGCACCCGCCAGGGAGAGCGACCATGAAAGCCGCCGTCATCGTGTTTCCGGGATCCAATTGCGACCGCGATCTCGCGGTGGCGTTTCGTGAGGCCGGGTTCGATGTGTCGATGGTCTGGCATAAGGACACCGCGCTGCCCGAAGGGGTCGATATCGTCGGTATTCCGGGCGGGTTTTCCTACGGAGACTACCTGCGCTGTGGCGCCATCGCGGCGCAATCGCCGATTTGCCGCGCGGTGGCGGACCATGCGGGGCGCGGCGGCTATGCCGTCGGTATCTGCAACGGGTTTCAGGTGTTGACCGAAACCGGGCTGCTGCCGGGTGCGCTGCTGCGTAATGCCGGGCTGAAATACATCTGCCGCACCGTCGGGCTTCGGGTGGAAACCGCCGCAAGCGTTTATACCGAGGGTTACACGGCCGGGCAGGTGATCGATATCCCGATTGCCCACCACGACGGCAACTATTTTGCGGATGATGAAACGATTGCTGCCCTGCGTGACGAGGATCGGATCGCGTTCAGCTATGTGGACAATCCCAACGGGTCGGTCGGCGATATCGCCGGCATCCTGTCGGCCAACCGGCGCGTTCTGGGGATGATGCCGCATCCCGAACGCGCGTCGGATGCGCGCCATGGCGGCACTGACGGGACGGCCATGTTCCGCGCATTGGAGACGGCGCTGGCACCGGCGTGACTTGAGCCGGGGCCACTACGGGCATAGCCTGTATCCATGTCAACCGAAGGCAAGACGTCGCTGTTGGGCCGAATCTGGCCCCGCAACCGCCCGATACGCTGGTCGATCCGACTGGCCGTTGGAGCGGTGCTGCTGGTGGCCTTCGCCACGGTCTGGGTGACCAACGACCTTTTGACCGACCGGTTCACGGCCTCGACCCGCAGCCGGGCCGAACTGCGTCTAGCGCTCTATGGCGGCAACCTTCTGAGCGAACTGCGCCGCAACGCGATCGTGCCGCAGTTGCTGGCGCGTGACCCGACGCTGATCGGGGCGCTGGATTCGTCGGATTTCAGCCGTTCGACCCAGCGCCTGATTTCGTTTGTCGAGGAAATCGGCGCGGAATCGCTGATGCTGCTGGATCTGGACGGGCGCACGGTCGCGGCGACCGATCGCAACCGGCTGGGCGCACAACACCGGTCCGAGGCCTATTTCGTCGATGCCCTGCGTTCGAATGCCACCATCTTTTCGGTGATCCCGCGCGAAGCGGGCGGGTACCGGTTCACCTATTCGCGGCGGATCGAGAACGGGTCGAACGTGCTGGGCGTGATCGTGGTCGAGGTCGATCTGCAGAAATTCGAACGCGCCTGGGCGGGGGTGTCCGATGCGGTTCTCGTCACCGACAGCCAGGGCACGATCATCCTGGCGACGGAATCGCGCTGGCGCGGGCTGACCGAGGACGAGGCGATCAAGCGCGAATCTCCGCAGGGTGCCATTGACCGTGCCATCCGCGCCACGGCTGACTGGGCGACGTTGCCAGCCGAGGCCTATCTGCGCGGCGAAGCGGTGATGCGCCTGGAAAGCCGTATACCCTTTCACGGCTGGCGGATGACGTCCTTTACCACCTACAGTTCGGTGCGCGAAAAGGTGAACGCGGTGCTGGCTATGGAAATCATGGGGTTCGCCATCCTCGCCGCGCTGGCCTTTTATGCGCTGGGCCGCAAGACCGCGCTGCGGATGGCGCTGTTCCAGCGCGAGTCCGCCGAGCTGCGCGAACTGAACGCGCGGCTCAAGCGCGAGATCGCCGAACGCGAACGGGTGCAGGAAACGCTCGCGGTAACCGAACAGTCGCTGGCGCAATCGTCGAAACTGGCGGCGCTGGGCGAAATGTCGGCTGCGGTCAGCCACGAACTGAACCAGCCGCTGGCCGCGATGAAGACCTATCTCGCCGGGGCCCGTCTGCTGTTGCGCCGGAACCGTCCCGACGAGGCGCTGTCGAGTTTCGGGCGCATCGACGATCTGATCGAACGGATGGGCGCGATCACCCGGCAGCTCAAATCCTATGCCCGCAAGGGCAGCGAGTCGCTGTCGGCGGTGGACATGGGCGAGGCGTTGGCGTCATCGCTGACGATGATGGAGCCGCAGCTGCGCCACCGGCAGGTGCAGATCACCCGCATCCTGCCCGATGAACCGGTGCTGGTGATGGGGGACCGGCTGCGCATCGAACAGGTGATGGTCAACCTGCTGCGCAACGCGCTGGACGCGACCAAGACGGTGGACGACCCCGAGGTTCAAATCATCCTTGCGGCAGGGGAAACCGCGACCCTGACGGTGCGCGATAATGGTGACGGCGTCGAGAATTTTGAATCTCTGTTCGAACCGTTCTACACTACTAAACAACCCGGCGACGGCGTGGGGCTGGGTTTGGCGATCTCGTCGGGGATCGTCAGCGATCTGGGCGGGCGGCTGACCGCCCGTAACGGAGCAAACGGCGGCGCTGTTTTCGAAATGCAATTGCCGATCCTGGAAACGGGCAGCGAAGCGGCCGAATAGGAACGGTCCGGTTCTGATGCGCCGGCAACGAAAGACCGGCAACAGGACCGGGACATGGAAAAGGAGTTGGGTATGGCTCAGGCGATGAAGATCGCGATCGTCGATGACGAACAGGACATGCGTCAGTCGATCAGCCAGTGGCTGGCCCTGTCGGGATACGACACGGAAACCTTCGCCAGCGCCGAAGAGGCGCTGAAGGTGCTGGGGCCGGATTACCCCGGCATCGTGATTTCCGACATCAAGATGCCCGGCATGGACGGGATGCAGTTTCTCAAGAAACTGATGGGCAGCGATTCGGCGCTGCCGGTGATCATGATCACCGGCCACGGCGATGTGCCGATGGCGGTCGAGGCGATGCGTGTGGGTGCGTTCGATTTCCTCGAAAAGCCGTTCAACCCCGAACGCATGTCCGAACTGGCCAAACGTGCCGCCAATGCGCGCCGGCTGGTGATGGACAACCGCGCCCTGCGCCGTGAACTCAGCGACGGCAACCAGCTCATGAAGAAGCTGATCGGCCAGAGCCCGGTGATGGAGCGCCTGCGCGAGGATATTCTCGATCTGGGTCAGGCCGACGGGCATGTGCTGATCGACGGGGAAACCGGCACCGGCAAGACGCTGGTGGCCCATGCCCTGCATGCGGTCGGCAGCCGCGCGGGCAAGAAATTCGTGCTGGTCGCCTGTGCGGCGCTCGAAGAGGACGCGCTGTCCAAGCGCCTGTTCGGCCCCATGCTGCCCGACGACAGCCGCCTTCCCGCGCTGGAAGAGGCGCGGGGCGGCACGCTGGTGCTGGAGGATGTCGAGGCGCTGTCGGATACGTTGCAGGCCCGGCTGCTGCACGAGATCAACGAACAGGGCACGCCGGCCGAAACCCGCATCATCGCCATCTCCAACCTGCAGGAGGCCGGGCGCACCTGCGAGGACGCGCTGCGGCCCGACCTGTTCTACCGGCTGGCGGCGCTGCGTATCACCGTGCCGCCGTTGCGCCAGCGTGGCGAAGATATCCTGACCCTGTTCACACGCTTCAGCGAACAGTTCTCGGACGAATATGGTTGCGATACGCCGCAGGTCACCGCGCAGGAGGCCGCACAACTGTTGCAGGCGCCCTGGCCGGGCAATGTGCGTCAGTTGATCAACATCGCGGAACGCGCGGTGCTGCAGT
>CAYGNB010000284.1:0-4514 GCA_964351135.1 uncultured Rhodobacterales bacterium
CCCCGCCGCCTCTGCCAGTTCGATGACCCGGTCGGGGCGGGCGTCGGTGGCAATGTCGATATCCGTGACCGGCACGCCAATCAGCGAATTGCGCACACAGCCACCCACGAAAAGCGCCTGTGCACCGCCCGCGGTCAGCGCCGCACAGACCGCCTGCGTTCGCGCGTCATTCAGCCAGTCGCCCGAGACGCGGGTCATTGCACCATCCGGGCCGCCAGCGCGCGCAGCATCCGTGCGGTTGCGCCCCAGATGTAATAGGGGCCGTAGGGTACCGTGTAGTAGTATCGCCGTACGCCGCGCCAGATCCGCGATTCCACCAGATAGTTTTCGGGTGCCATCAAGTGGCTGAGGGGAGCCGAGAAGATCTCGTCCACCTCACCCGGCTCCGGCACCTCGTGAAAGGGCGCGTCGATCAGTGCCAGAACCGGCGTTACGCGGAACCCGGTTACAGTTTCATGCGCGGGCAGGGCGCCGATGATCTGCGGCAGATCGCGCGGCAGGCCGATTTCCTCCTCGGCCTCGCGCAGCGCCGTCGCGATTGCGTCGACATCGCCGGGATCCTGTTTCCCACCGGGAAAAGCGATCTGGCCCGGATGGTGTTTCAGCGCCGATGACCGTTTGGTCAAAATTACCCGCGGCGTACCGTCCGCGATGGATACCAGCACCAGCACACCCGCCTGCCGCAATCGGCGGTTTTCGGGCAGCACGGTGCCGGGATTCAGGTCGAAATCCGACGAGTTTTCGCCCGGCACAACCAGCGCCGCGTGCAACCGGTCGACGATACTACTCATCGACCGGCTTTGCCGCATCGAACCCGACCGTCGCCGGATCCAGAACGTAATGCGCGCTGCAGAACTGGCAATCCGCCGTCACCGTACCCTCTGCGGTGGTCATTTTTTCGATATCCCGAGCCGAATAGATCGACAGGCTCTGGCGCACGCGATCCTCTGAGCACGTGCAGCCGAACCGGACCGGCTGGGTATCGAAAACCCGTGGCGCCTCTTCGTGAAACAGGCGCAGCAGCAGGTCGGTGGGCGGCAGCGACGGGCCGATCAGCTCAAGCTCATCGACGGTATCGAGCAGAATGTTCACACGGTTCCACGAGTCGCTGTCGTCATCGACCCTTGCCTGGCCCGCAGCGGGCGGCAGGTGTTGCAGCATGATCCCGCCCGCGCGCCAATGTTCCGGCCCACCGGGCTCGGTCGACTGGCCAAAGCTGAGCTTGAACCGCGTCGGCAACTGTTCGGACTGCATGAAATACGCCTCGGCACTGTCGCTCAGCGATCCGGCCCCCAGCGGTGCGATACCCTGATAGGGCTGGCTGCCCTTGCCCTGGTCGATCAGCACGGCGAAGTACCCGTCGCCCACCTGATCGATCGGCGCGCCGTCGGTCAGGCGGTCGGCATCGAAACTGGCATAGGCGCGGATGCGCGCCGGTTCGCCCTCGGTCTGCGGCGCATAATAGTCGGTCGCGATCATGCGCACCGCCCCTTTGGACTGCACCTGCAGCGACAGTTTCCATCGCAGCTTGATGGTCTGGCCGATCAATGCGGTCAGCAATGCCATTTCCGCCACCAGCGCCTCGACCTGCGGCGGGTAGGCATGTTGCTTGAGGATTCCGTCAAGTACGCCGTCAAGCCGCGCCACGCGGCCACGCATATCGGTTGCATCAAGCTGGAAGGGCAGGACGGTGTCGTCCCACGCGATTTTCGTTCCGAGTGTCATGGGGTTTCCTTGCACGCCACAGATTGGCATATCGCAGCAATATAGGTGCGGCAAGCAGGGATCAAAGGGGCAACAATGATCAGAAGGTTCGGAACGGCCCCCGAGGCCGGACGGCGATACGTGCGACGACCCGGCGTTTACGCGCTATTGCCACAGGGCAGCGATCTGCTGATCACATGTCAGGAAGATCCGGGGCCGGAGCTGCAATTGCCCGGCGGTGGCATCGACCCCGGCGAATCGCCGGTCACCGCGTTGCATCGCGAGGTGTTCGAGGAAACCGGCTGGCTGATTGCCGCGCCGCGCCGCATCGGGGCGTTCCGCCGGTTCACCTATATGCCCGAGTACGACCTCTGGGCGGAAAAGATCTGCCTGATTTACACCGCGCGCCCCGTTCGCCCGCTTGGGCCACCACATGAAGCCGGGCACACTGCCCTGTGGATTTCAGCATGGGATGCCTCGGAAATGCTGGGCAATGCCGGCGACCGGCATTTTGCCGAACGGTACGCGCGCGGACGCCGCTGAGGCTTTGCAGGGCAACAGGTTAATCCGGTGCGCCATAGTCGAACAATGTCGCCGACACATCGTCATCCATGCCGGTCGCGGGGCACATGATCCGGTTGAGCGACCGAAACAGGGTATCCAGAAACTCCCTGCCGTCGCGCTGTGAAATGCATCTGCGAACGAGGTTCTTCAAGCCGTCCTCACCCAGCATACCACCCCGGGCCAGCGGGCATTCGGTGAACCCGTCAGAATAGAGCAACAACCGGTCGCCCGGACGCATCGTGAGTTCTATGTGATCGAAACGCGCATCTGGCAGCAACCCGATCGGCAGACCACCCTCACCGACCAGTTCCATGCCGCCGTCGCGCCGGATCAGCAGCGGGTGCGGATGACCCGCCTGCGTCAGTTTCACCCGTCCGGTCGTCAGATCGGCCATGGCATAGGCCATGGTAAAATATTCCTCGATCCCCTCATGTGCCAACAAGCGATCGTTGAGGGTCGCGGCAACCTCACCCGGCTCGCGCAGCGAATAAGTGCCGTTCGACCGCGACATCGCCAGGTTCTCATCGAAATACATCGCATTCAGATGGCCGCCGAGGCGGGCGGTCATCAACGCCGACGTAATGCCATGCCCGGAAACGTCGATACTGTAGAATCCGACCTGATCTTCGCAGGGCGAAAACATGCCCACCAGGTCGCCACCGATATGACCGCTGGGTTGCAGCAGCAGGGATACCTGCGATGCGCCGAAGCGCCGGCTGTGTTCGGGCACCAGCGATTGCTGGATCTTGCGCGCCTGCACCAGATCTTCGTCGATCCGGTCATAGGCGGCCTGCAGCTTGTCCAAGGTATCGGAAATGACGCTGTTCTTTGCCGATAGTTCGTGCTGCATCCCCAGAATGCGTTCGCCCGCCTTGATGCGCGCGCGCAGTTCGTCGGCATCCACCGGCTTTGACAGGAAATCGTCCGCGCCCGCATCCAGCCCCTGCGCGACATCGGCCTTGTCCGTTTTCGACGTCAACAGGATAAAGTAACCATAGCCATCGCTCGACAGGTCACGGAAGGCGCGACAGAAATCCAGCCCCGTCATGCCGGGCATCATCCAGTCGCTCAGAACCATTTCGGGCCGGTCGCGACTGCAGATTTCCAGCGCCTCCTCGCCACTTTCGGCCTCGGTCACCGCGAACCCCCAGCGTCGCAGCATCTTGGCCAGAATATGACGTTGCAGGCGACTGTCGTCGACAACCAGAATACGGCGTACCGGTTCGGGCACGGCGGCTTCGCCCGACAGATCGAATAGCTGTTGCAATGGCTTCTCACACAATCATCGGGGCATGCCCCATTGCCGCAGGTTGCGAAAGAAACCCTAACGCGGGGTAAAGCTGAGGATTGTCATGATTACGCAGCAGCCGTTCATGTCTTGATAACCGATTCCGGGCGAAACTGCGGACAAATGCCAACACGGGTACACCATGATTGACTGGGCTCGCGTCAGCGACCTGCGCGATGAGGTCGGCGCCGATGATTTCGGCGAGATTATCGAGATCTTTCTCGAAGAGGTCGGGGAAACGATCGCCGAATTGCGCGGCGGCGCAGATCCCTCGGCGCTCGAGGCACCGCTGCATTTTCTGAAAGGCAGCGCGCTCAACCTCGGTTTTGCCGAGTTTTCCCGGATGTGCCAGCAGGGCGAAGCGGCCGCTGCCGCCGGGCGAGGCGACACAATCGACCTGAGCGCGATCATAGACGGCTATGAACAATCCGTTGCCGCCTTTACGACGGGGATCGCTGAACGCTTTCCCGAATGAGCTCCGGGCTCAGATCACGAACTGGGCAAGGATCTCGTCATTGGTGATGTCTGTATAGGTAAATCCCACATCGTCGAGCCGTGCGAACAGCGCCTCGAAGTTTTCGGGTCTGGATGTTTCGATGCCGATCAGCACCGACCCGAAATTGCGCGCCGATTTCTTGAGGTACTCGAAACGGGCGATATCGTCGTCAGGGCCGAGCACGGCGAGAAACTCGCGCAGCGCGCCGGGGCGCTGCGGCAGCCGCAGGATGAAATACTTCTTTCGCCCCGACCAGCGCTGCGCACGCTCTTTTACTTCGGGCAGGCGTTCGAAATCGAAATTGCCCCCCGAGGTGACACAGACCACGGTTTGTCCCCGGATGGTGTCACACAGATCGCCCAGCGCCTCGACCGACAGGGCGCCGGCGGGCTCCAGAACGATCCCCTCGACATTGAGCATCTCCATCATCGTGGCGCAGATGCGGTCCTCGTTCAGCACCAC
>CAYGNB010000285.1:0-2186 GCA_964351135.1 uncultured Rhodobacterales bacterium
AACACCCTGCCGGCGCCACCATTGGTGTCCGGCAGGTCATTTCAAGGTGCCTCCGCTGTTTCGGGTGCGCATGACCGCCTCGCTCGCGCGCGGATAGCAACCGGGTTTTGATGTTCGGGCGGGCCTGTTCAGTTCGTGATTGGCACCGCCGAACCCGAACCGAGCCTGACGCCTTGCTACCGCGTTCGGGCCGGACTGGCGCAAATACCGGGATCACGGGATCATAACGCCTTCAAACACTTGGCGACGCCGGAGACTCCGCACATAGTCCCTTCAGATGACAGGCTTGGCGCGTTCCGATTTCGGGGCGGGCCGCTCGGCCGGCATGAGCGAGGTGACGATGACAAACGATGCGACACGGGTGACAAAAGTCACCTCGAGCCATTGGGGCGCGTTCGAAGTCGATGTCGCGGGGGACCGGATTGTCGCGACCCGCCCGTTTGCCGAAGATCCACATCCGCCGCTGATCCCGGAAATCCTGCCGGCGGCGGTGCATCACCGCACGCGCGTTGCGCGCCCGTCTATCCGCCGTGGCTGGCTGGAAAACCGCGCGACCGGGGGCCGGGGGAGCGAGGATTTCGTCGAGTTGCCCTGGGACGAGGCGCTCGATATCGCGGCGGAAGATATCGACCGGGTGCGGCGCACCTATGGGAACGAAGCGATCTTTGGCGGGTCCTACGGGTGGAGTTCGGCCGGGCGCTTTCATCACGCGCAAAGCCAGGTGCACCGGTTCCTCAACAGCATCGGCGGTTACGTCGCCTCGTTCGGCAGCTATTCCACCGGCTGCGCGCAATCGATCATGCCGCATGTTTTCGGCGTGAATTTTCTGAAACTTCTCTACGAGCATCAGGACGGCTGGCAAACCATCCACGACCACACCGAAACGCTGGTCATGTTCGGCGGTATCAACCCGAAGAACGCCCAGGTCAGCATGGGTGGCATCACCGAACATGAAACGGCCGGCTGGTTCGACCGTTTCGCCGCCAGCGGCATGCGCTGCATCAATATCGGCCCGCAGCGGTCGGACGCGCCGGAGGGGTGCGAATGGATTTCGGTACGTCCCGCCTCGGACACGGCGCTCATGCTGGCGCTCGCCCATGTGATCGAGACCGAGGGGTTGACCGACCACGCATTCCTCGCCCGCTACACCGTGGGGTTCGACCGTTTCCGCCCCTACCTGCTGGGCGACAGCGACGGCTGCCCCAAGACACCGGAATGGGCCGCACCGATCTGCGGGGTCGATCCCGGAACGATTCGCGCAACGGCGCGCCGCATGGCCACGACCCGCACATTCATCACCGTCGCCTGGTCATTGCAGCGGGGCGAACATGGCGAACAACCCTACTGGATGTCGGCCGTCCTTGCCGCGATGCTGGGCCAGATCGGGCTTCCCGGCGGCGGTGTCGGGTATGGCTATGGTGCGATCGGCGGTGTCGGCAAATCGCTGATCGGGCTACGCGGTATGACCTTTCCGCAGCTCGCCAATCCGGTCAGCAAGGTGATACCGGTCGCGCGGATCGGCGACATGTTGCGGCATCCGGGCCAGCACTACGATTTCAACGGGCGGCGCGACACCTTTCCTGACATCCGGCTCATCTGCTGGGCCGGCGGCAACCCCTTTCATCACCACCAAGACCTGAATGCGTTCCACGAGGCATGGAAGCGCCCCGAGACGATTATCGTCAACGATCCGTGGTGGACGGCTACGGCGAAACGCGCCGACATCGTCTTTCCGGCCACGACGCCCTATGAACGAGAGGATATCGGGCGGTCAAATCTCGACGATTACCTGTTTCACATGCCCCGGCTGATCCCGCCGGTTAACGAGGCGCGCGACGACTATGATATCTTTGCCGGTCTTGCCACGCGCCTGGGGGCCGGCGATGTGTATACCGAAGGTCTGAACTCGACCGGGTGGATCGCTCGGCTATACGAAGATTACCGCGTCTCCGCCGCGGAACAGGGCGTCGAGATCCCGGATTTCGAAACGCTGAAGGCAAAGAACTGGGTCCGGCTGCCGATCCGCTCCGACGGTCCCAACCAGACGCTTTTTGCGCCATTCCGCAGGGATCCGGATCGCGCGCCCCTCGGCACGCCGTCCGGCAAGATCGAAATCTTCTCTGATACGATCGACGGTTTCGGCTATGACGATTGCCCGGGACATCCTGTCTGGTTGCCGCCGACCG
>CAYGNB010000285.1:2286-4507 GCA_964351135.1 uncultured Rhodobacterales bacterium
GACGGTTTCGGCTATGACGATTGCCCGGGACATCCTGTCTGGTTGCCGCCGACCGAGTGGCTTGGGGCCGCCACACCCGCGTACCCGCTGCACCTCGTCTCTCCGCAGCCGGGCGACAAGCTGCACAGCCAGCTCGAAAGCGCGCTCGCCGATGTCGAGGGCGCGCGGCCGGAAACGCTGATCCTCCATCCCCAGGATGCGGCGGCGCGCGGCATAGCTGCCGGCGATCTCATACGAGTATTCAACGCCCGCGGCGCCTGTCGCGCCCGCGCCCGCGTATCGCAGGACATTCGACAGGGCGTCGTCGCCCTGCCCACCGGCGCTTGGTATGGCGATCCGGGCGGGAACATCGATCCGCATGGCAACCCGAACGTGCTGACCAAGGATGTTGGCACATCACGCCTCGGGCAGGGAAGCAGTGCGCACACGGCGCTGGTCAACGTGGCCCGGCTGGAGGTCTGACAGCGCCGCCGTTTCCGACCAGCTTCCTCAGGCCGTGCCCGGTTGAACCGTGCCAATCCACGGACACCCCGCAGCCAAAGAGAACCGACAAGAACGCCGACCGCCCGGACCGGGGCAGGGAAACATTGCGCCGACTCACTTCTCAATATACGATACGATTGTCCGAATTGCGGGAATCCCTGGTCAATGCAGGAACGGCAGATCCAACTTCTCGAGGCCATCGCCGGCGCGGCCAGCCCGCCCAGCGTGCGCGAGTTGGCTGACCTGACCGGGCTTCCGAGGGCAACGATCTATCGCAACATCACGTCGCTCGTTGATTGCGGCTTTGTAGAGCCGGGTGAAAGCGAAAACCGCTATGTCCTGGGCATGCGATTCGTCAGGATCGCGCTGACCGGCAAATCGGATGCGCATGTCATCAACGCGGCGTCGGCGATGATATTGAAACTGGTTCAGGAACTCGGTGAAACCGCGTTTCTTGCCCGCTATCGCGGCGGGCGCGTGGATCTGGTTCATATCGAGGTGCCGACCGATCCGACGCAATCCTATATCTACCCCGGCCTCGGCCCGCGCCCGGCCCATGCCTGTTCAGCCGCCAAGGTGATCGCTGCCTTTATTGCGCCGGAGCTGCGAGAAGACCTGATCGAGCCCTATCCGATGCGGTTCAACCAGAACACCATCACCGATCCAAAGCTGATCGAACGCGAGATCAATCAGGTGCGGCGCTACGGCTACGCCATCTGCGACGGCGATATGGAGGACGGCGTCGCCAGCATCGCCGTGCCGATCAATATCGACCGGCTGGGCGCAATCTTCAGCATGGGGCTGGTCGGCCCGTCGAGCCGGATCAAGCCGATGATGAACAATCGGATCCTGCCGGTGCTCACCGCCGAGGCGACGCGCGCGGCGGCGGCGATCCAGCATTGTTCGCTCATCGAGGCGGAAACCACGAACACCGAGGTTCTGGCCATGGCACGGGAGGGTCGGGTCGCAACGCATTAGAGTCAATCACGTTCAAGGGAGGAGATGAACATGAACAGACGGGAATTCAGCACGCTGGCGGCGTCAGCGATGGTTTTGGGCGGCAGCCCGTTTCGCGTCCTCGCGGACGAGACCTGCCAATCGCCCTACATGCCCAAGATTACCGGGACCGAGGAATTCGTTTATGTCTGGACGCTCGGGGTCGAAGGCATGGGCGACGAGCAGGACAAGCTGGTTACCATCGACGCGCGCCCGGACTCGTCCACTCGTGGACAGGTGATCAACTCGGTTTCCGTCGGCGGCCGCAACGAGGCGCATCACGGCGGGTTCAACTCCGACCGGCGCTATTTCTGGACCGGCGGGCTCGATACCAACCGCATTTTCATCTTCGATGTCCATTCTGATCCTTCGACGCCAAAGCTGCACAAGACCATCGACACCTTCGTGAAGGATTCGGGCGGCGTCGTCGGCCCGCATACGTTTTTCGCCCTGCCCGGCCGGATGATGATCTCGGGGCTGTCGAACGACACCGACCACGGCGGGCGCACCGCGCTGGTCGAATACAGCGACGAGGGCGAATACCTCGCCACCTACTGGCATCCCACGGCGGACGACATGCAGGGCGCGGCGACGGTTGGTGATGCGGTGGCCGACGGCTATGGCTATGACATCCGGGCGCTGATCCGGAAGAACATCATGCTGACCTCGTCCTTCACGGGCTGGTCGAACTACATGATGGATTTCGGCCAGATGCTGCAGGACGGCGAGGCGATGAAGCGCT